>CAZAOL010000032.1:0-12696 GCA_964486785.1 uncultured Oscillospiraceae bacterium | reverse complement strand
CTACACCAGAGTGACCCGTACCGGTCCTCGCCGCGGTGACGCCGCTGAGATGGCGGTCATCGAGCTGGTCTGATTCAAGTCCCCAATAAAGCATAATCGCCTGCCGCGTTCTGCGGCAGGCGAATTTTCTTTAGTTTGAGCTTGGCTTTCTGAATGCAACCGTAGGGCACGCATTGTATGCGTGCCGCGGAGTGTCGATAAAGTCGCAAACCGCCAAAATGCAGATATATGGTAATAAACGCAAAAAAGCCTTCTCCCCGGGGAGAAGGTGACAAAAATCCTTGATTTTTTGACGGATGTGGGGGCATAAGCTTGCTTCGCAAGGCATTTTGGCTTACTTCGCAGACCGCTCTCCACCGTACCTATGTACGCCGACGAGAGCGGTCTGCTTTGTCTTTGCGCCTTTCTCAACCTCTGCCAGTCTGTCGAAAAAATATTTTTTCGACAGACTGGGGCACGCATTGTATGCGTGCCGTAAATTGACGCGGCGGCACGCATACAATGCGTGCCCTACGAGGGAGTTAACAGAAGAAGGAGAAAAGCAGCACCGTAGCGCAGGCGGCGGCTGCTACCTGTACAAGACTTTTTCCCCGGAAGGCAAGTAAAATGGCTACAAGACATCCGGCAATGGCGGGAATTACAGAACCGGTGGCGTAGAAAATAGCGGGGAACGTCATGACCGCCAGCACAGAATAGGGGATGTAGTGCAGGAAGGAGAGGATAAAGCGGTTTTGGATTTTTCGCTTCACCAGAACCAGCGGAAGCATCCGGGTCAGATAGGTAACGCCGGCGGTGACCAGCAGATAGAGGAAGAATTTATCCATTTTCCGCGACCTCCTGACTGACCGGGGCTGCCACGGCCATGATCGCGCTGGCAGCGCAGGCACATATAATCACGGTAAAGCCACTGGGGACGGTGCTCAGCACAGGCACAAACCAGAATAAACAGCTAAGAGCGACAGCAATAATCACGCAGATAGCGGTAGGGCGGCTTTGCTTCATTTCCGGCACGATGATTGCGATGAACATTCCGTAGATTGCCACGCCCAAAGAGGACGTAACGATGGCGGGGAGCACATTCCCTACCAGCGCGCCGATGATGGTTCCGCTGCTCCAGCCCAGCCACGGGGGCAGAATCAGTCCGTATAAGTACCATTTGCTCACCTCGCCGGATTGGGCGGAGGCTACGGCAAATACTTCGTCGGTGTTGACAAAGGAAATGGCGAAGCGGTGGGGAAGGGTCACGTCGCTGCTGAGCTTTTGTGACAGGGATATGGACATGAGGGTGTAGCGGATGTTGATTACAAGCTGGGAAATTGCCAGCTCAAACAGACTTCCTGAGGCCGCGATGATCGGCACGGCAGCAAGCTGTCCGGCAGAAGTGACGCAGGACATGGAAATCATCAGTGCCTCCCATGGGGTCAACCCCTTTCCTACGGCGAATATGCCAAAGGCAAAGGCAACGGACAGGTAGCCCAAGCAGATGGGCATGCCGTCCACCATTCCCTTAAGCAGGAGTTTCTTTCTGTTCAAAATATCACGGGCTTTCTAACGCAGAGTAAAACCCATTATATAACAGAAGGGGAGAAAGTGCAAGTCTGACAAGAGATGGAGAAAATCAATAATTTTTGAAGAAAACACTTGACAATTTTCGCTTGCTGGTATACAATGGTGAAGCTGTCAGCGCACAAGAACATATTTGCTGCTATAGCTCAGCCGGTAGAGCGCATCCTTGGTAAGGATGAGGTCGCCAGTTCAAATCTGGCTAGCAGCTCCAAAAATAAGCCCCATCCATTCGGATGGGGCTTATTTTTGGACAATAGACAGATGTGAACCATCAAATTCCGATGTCCGGGGGACATCGGATTGCCGCCGGCTGGACGGCGGCAACACCTCAATTTTCGCCCATTCCCGGGCGAAAATGCAGACAAATCTGGCTAGCAGCTCCAAAAAACAGTCATCCCATCGGGATGGCTGATTTTTTGGTTATGAAGGGGGAGTAGAACTGGCGACCTCATCCCCCTGCCCGAAGGTTTTGATTTCACAGCTTTTATTCTTCATTTGGATTGTCTTCTAAAAAAACTAAAACATCTTCCACTTTGCAATGTAGTATACTGCACAAGTCATTAAGTGTTACTGTACTAATTGGTCGATTATGCTTTAATCTATCAAGTAAACTACGACTAATACCATATTCGTTTATCAATCTATAGGTTGAAAAACCTTTTTCTTTCAGCGTTTTATAGAAAGGCTCATAAGAAATCATCACATCACCCCATGTATGTTATGATAATTTCTGCTCTTTTACTTGACAATGCTCTACGAATGGAGTATAATTGCTATACTCTATTTGTAGAGTATATAATGTGTGGAGGTTAGAATATGGTTACTTATGGCGATAGTGATTTTAGAGAGTGGGCGAAAATCAACGAGTTCAGTAATGAAGATTTGATTATTCTTCGCAAAGCTGCAAAACGGCGTGTATTATGGTGGTTTGTTTTGCCTGCATTGACTTTAGGCATTGGCAGCTTATTCTGTGCACCGCTGATGTTCAATGCTTGGAGAGTTGCCAGATGGATCGAGCAAGGCACTCTGGAGCCACGTCCCGGATTGACAGGTACACTGTTGTATTTATTGCTCTTTATTAGCTTCTTTGGAATTATACCTTTGATTGTGTGGGTTAAAATTAAGGACGACCCTTCTTTGCCCGGAAGCGGTCTTAAAAAGTTGATTAAAAAAGGAAAAATTGCCAATTCATAATTCATAACAGGGGTTATACGCTTGTAGCTAAATAACTATTTTATTAGAGATTTGATTTTTGTTCACCGGTTAAAATCCCTCGGTTTTCAGGCACATTTTATTCGTGTCATTAAGTTCAAAAGTCCCAGAAAAAGGGGCTGCCTCACTTTCCTTAGTGAGACAGCCCCTTTTTTGGTTATGGGGTGGGGACGGATTTCTTGCTGCGCTGGGAATGACAATCGTGATTTTGAGGGTGACCCCTCCGGCACGGCGTTCGCCGTGCCACCTCCCCTAAAAGGGGAGGCAAGGGCGCGGTGGAAGGTTTGGGGAAGAATTTTGTTTTTTGGATAGGATCACAGTTGTAAATCTGCGGTGATCGGTATATAATATGCTGGTTAGAGAATAAATACATCGGAGGATGTTATCATATATGAACATTCGTAATCAGGCAGTACAGCAGTACATCCAGCCCGGACGGCGGGTACATTTGGTCGGCATCGGCGGCGTTTCCATGCGTCCGCTGGGCTTGGTGCTGAAAGGCATGGGACTTACCGTCACCGGTTCGGATATGAATTCGTCCGTCTCCACGGATGAGCTGATCGGTCAGGGAATCCAAGTATCCATCGGTCACCGGGCGGAGAATATCCAAGGGGCGGAGTGCATCATTCGCACCGCCGCCGCCCACAACGACAATCCGGAGATTCAAGCCGCGAGAGCGGCGGGAATCCCCATTTTCGAGCGGGCGCAGGCCTGGGGTGTGATCATGCAGGCGTACAAGCACGCCATCTGCATTTCCGGCACCCACGGCAAGACCACGACCACCTCCATGATGACCCACATCCTTATGGCGGCCCAATGGGATCCCACGGTGATGATCGGCGGAAATCTTCCGCTGCTGGGCGCGGGACACCGGGTAGGTCAGGGCGATGCCATTATTATGGAAAGCTGCGAATACTGCGATTCCTTCCTGAATTTCAGCCCCACGCTGGCGGTGGTTTTGAACGTGGAGGCAGATCATTTGGACTATTTCAAGGACCTTGCCCACGTACAGCGATCCTTCCGCAGCTTTGCGGAGCTTGCTGCCGCCGGAATCCTTGCCAACGGGGATGACGCCAACACCGTCAAGGCGTTGGAGGGACTGAGCTATGTGACCTTCGGCATGGGCGCGGAGAACCGGATCCGGGCAGAGCGGGTGTCTCCGGATTACCGCAGTCTGGATGTGGTATGCGACGGGCAGGTCTACTGCCATTTGGAGCTGAAGGTGCTGGGACGGCACAATGCCATCAACGCGCTGGCGGCGGCAGGCACGGCATGGCTGCTGGGTGTTCCCGGCGAGGCCGTGGCAAGGGGACTTGCCACCTTTACCGGCGCGGAGCGCAGATTGCAGTATAAGGGCAGCTACAACGGCGCGGAGGTATATGACGATTACGCCCATCATCCCGGCGAGCTGGCCGCCACCATCGAGGCGGTGCGCTCCATGGGGAAGCGGCGGATCGTGCTGGCGTTCCAGCCCCATACCTATACCCGTACCCATGCCCTGTTTGAGGACTTTGTCCGGGAGCTGCAAAAGGCGGATCTGGTGGTTTTGGCGGAGATATACGCCGCCCGGGAGCGCAATACCATCGGCGTTTCCTCCCGGGATATCCAGCGTCAGATCCCGGGCTCGGTTTATTGCGAAACCTTGCCTGATGTGACGGAGTATCTCAGGAAAATTGCCCAGCCCGGTGATGTGATCCTCACTGTGGGCGCGGGAGATATTTACCGCGCGGGCGAGGCTCTGCTGAAATGATTATGGAAAACGAGGCGATCACTTTGAAAAAGCTAAGCGTATGTGTTCTGTTTGGCGGCGTCAGTCCGGAGCATGAGGTTTCTCTGCGCTCCGCGGAGTCGGTGCTGTCGCATATGGATGGAGAAAAATATGACATCCTGCCGGTGGGCATCACCAAGGCGGGACAGTGGATCTTATACGGAAGCAGCGACTATTCCAAGCTGCCCACAGGGCAATGGCTGGATGAACCCAGCAACTGTGCCGCGCTGATCTCTCCCGTTCGGGGACAGGGACTTCTGTGCCTTGAGGGAGAAACCGTGGTGCGGCGACAGGTGGATGTGGTATTCCCCGTGCTCCACGGTGAAAACGGAGAGGATGGAGCCATGCAGGGACTGTTGCAGCTTGCGGGGATTCCCTATGTAGGGCCGCATATTTCCGCTTCTGCCGTGGCCATGGACAAGACCCTGACCAAGCTGGTGGCGGACAAGGCGGGCGTGACCCAGGCGGCGTGGCAGCTAGTGCGCCGGGCAGATCTGGACGGACGGTTGGAGCAGACGCTGGATGCTTTGGAAGGGCGGTTTGCCTATCCCATGTTCGTCAAGCCCTCCGGGACAGGCTCTTCCGTGGGCGTGTCCAAGGCCGGTGACCGGCAGACGCTGGAAAAGGCTCTGAAGGCGGCGGCGGTCTATGACGATAAGGTGCTGGTTGAGGAGTTCATCCGGGGCGCGGAGGTTGAGGTCGCGGTTATGGGTAACGACAGCCCTATGGCATCCGTCTGCGGTGAGATCGATGCCGGCGCGGACTTTTACGATTACGAGGCGAAGTACGTTACCGATACCTCTACAGCCTATATCCCCGCCAGAATCAGCGAGGATATGGAGGAGCGTGTGCGTGAGGCGGCTGTACGGATCTATTCCGCAATCGGCTGTCAGGGCCTGAGCCGGGTGGATTTCTTTGTGACGGAGGATCAGCGGGTGGTATTCAACGAAATCAACACGCTGCCGGGCTTTACTTCGATTTCCATGTACCCCAAGCTGTTTGAGGCCAGCGGGATCCCCTACGGGCAGCTCATCGATGAGCTGCTGCGGCTGGCGATGGAGGCTTGATTTTGTGAATGTACTTTTGACCATTCAGGGGAAGCAGATCTATGAGGGGGCTGAGCCGGAGATAATCGAGCTGGTCACCGAGGGTGTGCTGGAGCGTGTAGACGGCGGCTGGGAGATCCGCTACGAGGAAAGCGAATTGACGGGGCTGGCGGGGGTTACCACCGCATTCCGTGTGGAGGATGGAAAAATCACCCTGACCCGCACCGGAAAGCTTCATTCTCAGATGGTTTTTCAGCCCGGACTGCTCCATGAATCCCTGTATCAAATGGAGTTTGGCGCGCTGATGATTTCGGTATGCGCTACCAAGGTGAGCCACCGTATCACCGAAAAGGGCGGCACGGTGGATCTGACCTATGGCATAGATATTGAACAAAGCACCGGAGGAATCGTGGAGTATCATTTGGATATTTGTGTTCGCTGATGTTTCAGGAGGACTATGGGCTATACGGATTTGATTTTTGACCTGTATGGAACCTTGGTGGACATCCATACGGAAGAAAGCGATTTGGTTTGGGAAAAAACTGCGGTGTTTTTTGGGTTTTACGGCGCAAATTACACTACCAAAGATTTGAAGTCGGCTTTTCAGACGGAGCTGAAGCGGCGTGAGGCCAAGGCGGGGCAGAGCTATGAGTGCTTCCCGGACATCCCCTTTGAGCAGGTGATGGCGCAGCTTTTCCGCATCAAGGGTGTGGAGAAAGGGGCGGATTCCTTGGGCTTGCAGGCGGCTCAGCTTTTTCGCATCTGCTCCATGGAATATATCCGGCTTTATCCCGGTGTGCCACAGGCGTTGGCAAGACTGCGTGAGGCGGGCTGCCGCCTGTGGCTTTTAAGCAACGCCCAAAGAGTCTTTACCGACTATGAGCTGCGGCATTTGGGACTGCGGGAGCAGTTGGACGGGATTTATCTTTCCTCGGACTATGGCTGCCGCAAGCCGGATTCCCGGTTTTATCAGGCATTGCTGGAGGAACAGGGCCTGCAGATAGAAAACTGCCTGATGATTGGAAATGACCGGGATACGGACATCGCCGGAGCAAAGGCGTTGGGCATGGCTACGCTGTATATGCACACCGGCCTGACACCTTGGGAACAGCCGCCGGCAGATCCGGCGCGGCATCCCCACGTGGCTCCGGAGGGGTGCAGGGATTTTGAATACGAGGGGGATGATTGGCAGCCCCTGACGGAGATCATACTGGCATTGGCAGCAGGTGAAAGGAGAGAAACATGAACCGATTTGTAAAAGGCTTCGGCGCAGGTTTATTGGCACTGGTGCTGGCGGTGGGCATGGCGGCTCCCGCACTGGCCGCGCAGGAGGATATGCCCCTGACCACTTGGTATTCCTCCGCGGAATTCGAGTCCCTGTATACTTACACAGGCAGCGATTTGGGCGCGAACTGGAGCGAGGAGCGCACCACCTTCAAGGTGTGGGCACCGACTGCTACTTGGGTGAAGGTTCGGCTCTATGAAAGCGGCACGCCGGAAAACGATGATTTGCTTGAGGAGCTGGAGATGACCCCCTCCGCCAACGGCACGTGGATGATAAGCAAAGAGGGGAATCTCAACGGCGTTTACTACACCTATCTGGTAGAGGTGGACGGAGAGGCTCGTGAGGCCTGCGACCCCTACGCCCGTACTACCGGCGTAAACGGTGTGCGTGCCATGGTGATCGATTTGGATTCCACCGACCCGGAGGGCTGGGAGGAGGATGTGGATCCCCACGCCGGAAACAACATCACCGACGCGGTGATCTACGAGCTGCACGTTCGAGATCTGAGCGTGGATGAAAGCTCCGGCATTACCAACAAGGGTAAATTTCTGGGTCTGATCGAAACCGGAACCACCAACAGCGCCGGTATCCCCACCGGACTTGACCACATAAAGAGCCTTGGCATTACCCACATCCATCTTCTGCCCAGCTATGACTACGGCTCTGTGGATGAAAGCAGGCTGGAGCTGGCACAGTTCAACTGGGGCTATGACCCGGTGAACTACAATGTGCCGGAGGGCTCTTACTCCACAGACCCCTACAACGGCGAGGTGCGCGTGGCGGAGTTCAAGCAGACCGTGAAGGGACTGCACGACAACGGTATCAGTGTGATTATGGACGTGGTATACAACCATGTGTACAATGCGGAGCAGTTCTGCTTCAATCAGATTGTTCCCCAGTATTTCAGCCGGGTTTCCGAGTCCGGCTACTATTCCGCCGGCTCCGGCTGCGGCAATGATACCGCTTCCGAGCGGAGCATGGTTAGAAAATACATTGTCGATTCCGTAAAGTATTGGGCGGACGAGTATCATATTGACGGCTTCCGCTTTGACTTGGTGGGACTGATCGATACGCAGACCATCAACGAGGTGGTGCGGGAGGTTCACAAGACCCATCCCAACGTGATTTTCTACGGCGAGGGCTGGACCATGGATACCGACATGACCAAGGACGGCTATACCATGACCACCCAGAGAAATTCCACCGAAACGCCGGAATTCGCCTTTTTCTCCGATACCCTCCGGGACGCTCTGCGGGGGCCTATGAGCAATGACTATCAGACTGGCTTTATCTCCGGCGCGGGCGGTTATGCCGGTAATGTGGCAAGCTGCTTCCTTGGCTCTCCGACATGGTGTAAGAGTCCCACCCAGACCATAAACTACGCCTCCTGCCATGATAATCTGGCTTTGTTCGACCGGATCCAAACTGCGACGAAGAATTACAGCTTCGACGAGCAGGTGCGGATGAACCGGCTGGCGGCTGCGGTGGTGATGCTCTCTCAGGGCGTTCCGTTCTTCCAAGCCGGTGAGGAAATGCTGCGTACCAAGGTTTTGCCGGATGGCTCTTTTGACCACAACAGCTATAAAAGCTCCGACGCGGTGAACAATCTGAAATGGGACGATCTGAACAGCGAAACCTATCAGCAGGTTCGGGATTATTATGCGGGGCTGATTGCCTTCCGCAAGGCCCATCCGGCACTGCGGATGACCAGTGCCGAGGATGTGGCGGCAGGTATCACCAAAATCACCAAGGGGCTGGAAACCAATGTGCTGGCGTTCCAGTTTGCCCCGGAGGTCAATGGAGAAAGCAATCAGGGAATGTTTGTGGTGTTCAACGCCAAGCTGCAGCCCACTACTGTGGAGCTGCCTGAGGGAAAATGGACGGTTTATGTTCAGGGCGATCAGGCCGGAACTACTCCGCTGGGTACGGCGGAGGGCAGCATTACCGTGGATACCCAAAGCACCACGGTGCTGGTGCTGGAGTCCGCGCCCCAGCAGCCTGAGCAGCCTCAGGAGGACGCAAAGCCTGAGCTGTGGCTGATTGTGGCAATCGCGGCGGGGGTTATAGCTGCGATAGCCGTGACGGTAATCGTAATCGTGAAGAAGAAAAAATAATATATACATCAGGCGCGTTGCAGATTTTGCAACGCGCCTGATGCTTTTTAGTATGAAATGGAGGAATTCCGTATGGGCGTAAGGAACAGGGGGCACATCCCTCCGTCCCTTGCCCCCGCCCATACCTTCCCCCGGGGGCTTAGTGTCCGGTTCCGCACCCCGTGGCCCCCGCTTTTAAGAGGGGGCTGTCAAAAATCATTGATTTTTGACTGGGGGAGTTCGGTAGGATGTGCGTTCTTTACTCCCCCCCGCGCCCATACCTTCCCCCGGGGGGAAGGTGCCCCCGAAGGGGGCGGAAGGGGAATGCGGGCAGTCATCTTAACACTTCCACGTCAGTAACAGACTTCCTCTAAAGCCGGAACATATCGCCGATCCACTCCCGGTTTCCTTCGGAAACCCCCCTCTCCCCGGGAGAGGGGGCTGGGGATCCACCGCGTCCCTCTGCCCTCGCCCATACCTTCCCCCGGGGGGAAGGTGCCCCCGAAGGGGGCGGAAGGGGAATGCGGGCAGTAATCCTAACACTTCCACGTCAGTAACAGACTTCCCCTAAAGCCGGAACATATCGCCGTTCCACTCCCGGTTTCCTTCGGAACCCCCCCTCTCCCCGGGAGAGGGGGCTGGGGCTTTACTGCTGTGGAGGAATATATCTGCCGAGAAATGGGTATTATGGATCACAGACCAGTGTACCGTCCCCCTCCCGGAACGAAGACAGCACCTGAATGGGTACCCGGTGATGCTGTGCCAGCTCCACGCAGCGGTCGTGGAGCACCTGCGCGCCGCTTTGCGCCAGCGAAAGCATCTTCGCGTAGTCGATCCGGGAAAAACGGACGGCATCGGGGTGCTTTCGCGGGTCTTTGTCATAGACCCCGTCCACATCGGTATAAATCATACATTTATCTGCCCGCAGAAAGGCTGCCAATGCCACCGCGGTGGTATCCGAGCCGCCCCGTCCCAAGGTGGTGATGTCCCCATCCTGTGTAATGCCCTGAAAGCCGGCAACTACCACGGCGCGTCCTTTTTTCAGCTCCTGACGGATCCTTTGGTTGCTTAGCCCCAGCACCCGCGCATCGCCGTGGCAGTCATCGGTCAGGATCCCCGCCTGCCAGCCGGTAAGACTTATGGCGGGGATGCCCTCCCGGTCGAGTGCCATAGCCATCAGCGGGGCGGATAGCTGCTCTCCTACGGTTAAATACGCATCCAGCTCCCGGGGTGGGGGCGGACAATGGTGTTGCGGAAGCTTTTGCAGCAGAAGATCTGTGGTGTCCCCCTGAGCGGATACGACTACCACCAGACTATGTCCCATTTTAGCCAGATCGGCTACACGCCGGGCGGCGCGGCACAGCCGTTCTTCGTCGGCAAGGGAGGATCCGCCATACTTTTGCACGATCAACATTCTGATCACCTCCGGCACATTCTATGTGCTTTTCGGGGGAAGCGTGACGAAGGGATATGGAAAATGCAAAATCGGGTTGACCCGTTGCGGGGCAGGGTGTGGTGATGGTCAGGGGAACGGATTCCCCGCCCCACGGATGGGCGGCAAAATGGGTGCGTTGCAAAATGAGATTTGCAACGCACCCTTACAAAGAATATGTATTTGTATGCTTTCTCAGCCGGCGAGAACCTCGGCCTTGATCACGCCCCCGGTCTGGGAGAGAATGTGCATCATTTCATCAAGACTGACTGCCATATCCGTGGTTTCGGCGGTGATGGTCACCAGCGCGCACCCGTTGGTGGGGGTGATGGAATTGACGGTGAGCAAATTGGTGTTCTGCTGGGCAAAGCCGGTGAGCAATGCGGAAAGCACACCCGGCTCATCGTGGAGCAGGAACTGGAAGGTGATCACCCGACTGACGTTCATTTTCTGAAAGGGCTGCACCGCGTCCCGGTATTTATAGAAAGCACTGCGGCTGATGCCGGTGAGCTTGGTGGCTTCATTGACGGTGGCGGCCTGTCCGGTAGCGAGCATGCGCTTGGCTTCCGCGACCTTCAAAAAAACCTCGGGCAAAGCAGAGG
This sequence comes from uncultured Oscillospiraceae bacterium, assembly GCA_964486785.1. Classification (GTDB taxonomy): domain Bacteria; phylum Bacillota; class Clostridia; order Oscillospirales; family Oscillospiraceae; genus Faecousia. The sequence continues at coordinate 1,692 of CAZAOL010000032.1, read as the reverse complement.
CTTCTACAATGTAATATTTCGGATTGTTGCTCATGTCCAGACCTCCAGCGGTCGCCCGAAAATCGGATCAACCATTTTTTATTCCATTGTACCATGATTTTGCTAAAATGCAAGCATTGTTTTTCACAGGTGGAGGAATGTTCTTGGTAAGAAAACCGCTTTCAAAGCTGATCTATGCCGCGCTGGCTGCGGTGACGGTGTGGTTGGGAATCAAATACGCGCTTCCGGTGGCACTTCCTTTCCTTTTAGGCGGGGTAGTCGCTGTGGCGGCAGAGCCGGTGGCGGGGCTGCTGAATCGCAAGCTGTCCGCGCCGCGGGCACTGGCATCGGCGGTGGCGGTGACCATGGTGCTTTTGCTGCTGGTGGGGGCGGCGGTGACACTGCTGGCGTTGATGGTCAATCAGGCCGGACGACTCAGCACCGTACTGCCGGAGCTTACCCGGGCAATCGGCGGCGGTCTGGGCAGTCTGGAGAGCTGGCTTTTGACTTTGGCGGAGAAAGCACCCGGAGAAGTCCGGACGGTACTGACCGATGGGGTGGTTTCTCTGTTTTCCGGCAGCAGCACCGTGATGGAGCAGGCGGTCTCCCGGATTTTGGGGATGGCATCCCAAATTCTGGGCGCGGTGACCGATGGGGCACTGGGGCTTGCCACCGGCGTGCTGGCAGCGTATATGCTGTCCATTCGCCTGCCAAAGCTGAAAAGACTTCTCAGAGATTTTCTGCCGGAGGTGTGGCGGCAGCGGTATCTTCCGGCACTGAAGGGGCTGAAAGGGGCGGCACTGGGGTGGCTGACGGCGCAGCTTAAGCTGTCCGGCGTGACACTGGGACTGCTGCTGATCGGATTTTGGGTGCTGCAAATTCCTTATGCTCCGGTATGGGCTGTGGTGATCGCGCTGGTGGATGCCTTTCCTATATTGGGCTGTGGTACGGTATTGCTGCCATGGAGCTTGATATGTCTGCTTCAGCAGCAGCAGACCCGGGGGATCGGACTGCTGGGGATCTGGGTGCTGACGTGGCTGATCCGGTCGGTACTGGAGCCAAGGCTGCTGGGCAAGGAGCTGGGCTTGGATCCGCTGGTGACCTTGATTTCCATATATGCCGGACTGAAGCTGTTTGGAATCGTGGGAATGGTGCTGGCACCCCTGCTTGCCATGCTGGTGATCCGGCTGCTGCGAAGCCCGGAAACAGGCAGATAATTCCATGGTGCTATTGACAAATGCTGTGTTTTTAGGGTATAATGACACAAATTCGGAAACAAGGTGGCATTGCGTCATTTTTGTCGCCCTTGGTCGTCCAAGGGCGTGTTTCATTTACAGGAGGCTCGTATGTGCGAAAAGTGTAAAGGCAACTATTATATTACAACCCCCATCTATTATCCCTCCGCCAATCTGCATATCGGTCACGCGTACTGCACCGTGGCCACCGATGCTATGGCACGGTATAAGCGTCTGCAGGGCTACAATGTGAAGTTCCTCACCGGTACGGATGAGCACGGTCAGAAGATCGAGGACAAGGCCAAGGAGGCCGGGGTCACTCCCCAGCAGTTTGTGGACAACATTGTGCTGGGAGAAAAGGGCGTGCTGGATCTGTGGCGGCTGATGAATATCTCCTACGACCGCTTTATCCGCACCACCGATGACTACCATGTGGCGGCGATTCAGAAGATCTTCAAAAAGATGTATGACAACGGGG
>CAZAOL010000031.1:0-12725 GCA_964486785.1 uncultured Oscillospiraceae bacterium | reverse complement strand
GATTCTTCGACTCCGCATGTTTATTGTGCGATTGCCACCGGCAATCGCTATGATTGAAATTCGCTGCGCTCTGCAACACGCCGGCTCAGAATGACAGGTATCCTCAGCGTTTCTTCCTTAGTGCCATGAGCCAATGGCGCAGGGGCACGACGCTCAGCCAGATATGCTGATAAAACCACCACCGGGGGCTTCCCGGCAGACACAGCTTCCCCTTATGCCTTGCGGAGGTAACCCGGGCGCAGATCCGCTCCCGGCTGGGCAAAAGCTCCAGCTCCCGCTGGGCATCCCCCACCATCAAGCAGCTCCCATCCCGGCGCAGCCTGTACAGCCTGTGGAGGATGTAACGCCCGCCCTCCCGGCGGTACAGCAGTATATCTCCCCGTTTCAGGGGCGTATCCACCAGATCCAGACACACCGTATCCCCATGATGCAGAAACGGCAGCATACTGCCACCCGCCACCGGGATGGTCACATGGGTCTGTCCCTGTGCCAGCAGCTCGCAGACGGTATCCAAAAAAAGCTGGGTATCCAAAACGTGAGGCATACCGCCCCTCCTTGCTCAATCGATAATGTGGTATTCCCGCAGCAGCGCGATCCGCTTTTCTCCGGTGCGGATTACCTCAGAAGCACCGGATCGGGGGTCGGAAATGCTTTCCTTAGCATAGTCAAAAATCCGGCTGACCCATGCCACCGGCAGCAAAGCAGGACTTTTCCGCAGATATGGAAAGCGTCCCTCCAGGCTTTTGGCGGAGGGAAATACCGTCCGCCAAATCCCCCGCTTGGCTTGCTTTCCCTTTTTGTGGTCCGCCACCGCGTTAAGTGTCATATTGCTGCTATGTACCCGGCTGCGGCTGGAAGATCCATAGATACCGCCGCGAAGCAGATCCTCCAAAAGATGCTGTGCATCCACCGGCTGTCCCTTGGGATAGCAGGCCTTTTCCGGGCAAAAACCCAAATGGGCTTCTCCGATTTGAAACAGGGCGGCAGCAAAACAGTCCGCCCGAACGGTGCCGCACTGTTTCATAACATATTCCCAGTCGATCCGGTCGCCGTAGGCATTGGCAAACAGGACCATATCGCACACCTGCCGGATTCCGAAGCCGCTGTGAAGAAAGTGCTTAAAGGCATGGACAATCAGATAAAGCATATGGTCGGTATGCCCCATGGTCAGAACCGGCTGCCCCTGCACCTGCACCGCCACCGCCCGCCGAAACACATCCTCGAAAAAGCGGTTACACTCCCCAAACACCGGATGGTCGGCGGCGAACATGGTTCTGTGAAGCTCGATGTACAGCCCGGAATCCTCCTTGCGGTAAGGCACCTCGTAGTCTCCCAGTCCGTCGCTGCAAGGCTCCATTCCGAACTCCACCAGTGCCTTTTGGCAGGCTTTGAAGTCCTCCTCCGGGCAGAGCACATCCTCATCCCCGGAATAGCGGCAATCCGGCTTGGGATACAGCTCCCGGCAGACAATGCCCTTGATCACCAGCGGCTTGAGCCCCTTTTCCTGAAGCTGCCGCTCCAAAAGCAGGAAATCCTCGGTCTTGATCGCCTGAGCAGAAACGGTGCCAATGGCACAGTTCCGGCAGATGGCAATCCGCGCCGGATCCAGCTTTGCCATTGCCGGACAGGCATACACCGCCTCAAAAACCATAGGCAGGACATGGTGCTCCTCAGAAAGCTCCAGCACCAGCTCCAGCTCCCGCACAGTCACTTCTTCGCCCCAGTCTGCCGTCTGTCCGTACAGCGCAGCCTTCACCGCCTGCAAAAACAGCGTGTATTCCCGCTCCATGTCCTCACCTCCTTTTGTGGGAATTATAACACAGTTAAGCCGGTTTGCCAACCGTTTTCCCAAAATTCCCCGGTTCACAGAAAATTTACGGCAAAGTAGTGAAACATTCATTGCTACCGGGGTGAAAATATGATATGATGCAACTATTCTAATGTATCCCGAAAGGAGGACATCACGGATGGAACCCAACCGAAACGACCCCTCCGGTAAAAACGGCAACAAGAAGCCGAAAATGAATATTCTGGTTACGCTTTTGATAGCGGTAGGTATTGTCGTTGCCATTTCCAGTCTATATAACACGATTTCTCAGAGCCAATATACCGAAACGGACTATAATGATTTCCTTGAGGCTATGGAGTCCGGGCAGCTTGCTGAGGTAGAGCTGCGGAGCGACCGTATCGTATACATGACCAAGGAGGAAGCGGAAAAGCCCGCCGCCGTGCAAAAGGCGTGCTACACCGGCCTGCCCTCCGGCGGTGACACCATGGTGCTGGCGGAAACGCTGGCGAATCAGGGTGTCACGGTGAACCGCCTGATCGTGGAGGACAATTCCGGCATCATCATGGTGCTGTATTATGCCCTGATGATCGGCAGTCTGTTCCTTGTGATGCACCTGGTCACCAGAAAGCTGGGTGACGGCGGCATGGGCGGCTTTGGTAAGAACAATGCCAAGGTGTATATGGAAAAGCAGACCGGTGTCACTTTTCAGGATGTGGCGGGTCAGGATGAAGCCAAGGAATCCCTGCAGGAGATCATCGACTTCCTCCATGAGCCCCAGAAATACACGGAGATCGGTGCGAAGCTGCCCAAGGGCGCGCTGCTGGTGGGCTCTCCCGGCACGGGCAAGACCCTGCTGGCAAAGGCCGTGGCAGGTGAAGCCAACGTACCCTTCTTCTCCATTTCCGGCTCGGATTTCGAGGAGGTTTTTGTGGGCGTAGGCGCAAGCCGTGTCCGGGATCTGTTCCAGCAGGCATCGAAGGTGGCTCCCTGTATTGTGTTCATCGACGAGATCGACGCGGTGGGGCACTCCCGTGACTCCCGCTTCGGCAATTCCGATCAGACCCTGAATCAGCTTTTGGGCGAGCTGGATGGCTTCGATTCCTCCAAGGGCGTGGTCATTCTGGCGGCCACCAACCGTCCTGAGATTTTGGACAAAGCATTGCTCCGGGCTGGCCGCTTCGACCGCCGGATCATTGTGGATAAGCCCAATCTGCAAGGCCGTTTGGACACACTGAAGGTGCATACCCGCAAGATCAAGCTCTCCGAGGATGTGGATCTGAAGAAGCTGGCACAGGCCACCGCCGGCGCGGTGGGCGCGGATCTTGCCAATTTGGTCAATGAAGCCGCTCTGCGGGCAGTCCGCAAGGGACGCAAGGCGGTGTGTCAGGAGGATCTGCTGGTTTCCTTTGAAACGGTAATCGCCGGAACGGAAAAGAAAAACACCGTCCTCACCGACACGGAAAAGCGGCTGATTGCCTATCACGAGGTGGGTCACGCTCTGGTGGCTGCACTGGAAAAGCACTCCCAGCCTGTTTCCAAGATCACCATCGTCCCCCACACCTCCGGCGCGCTGGGCTATACCATGCAAATGCCTGAGGAGGAGAAATTCCTCCACACCCGGGACGAGCTGATTACGGAGCTGAAAACGCTGGTGGGCGGACGTGCCGCGGAGCAGGTGGTATTCAATGTGCAGACCACCGGCGCAGCCAACGACATCCAGCGGGCCACCGCCCTTGCCCGGAACATGATCACCCAGTACGGCATGAGCGAGGAGCTGGGACTGATGTCCCCCGCCTCTGTGCCCAATCAGTATCTGGACGGACAGAGCTATCTGGACTGCTCTCAGGAAACCATCGCCAAGGTGGATAAGGCTGTGCAGGATACGCTGTCTAAAATCTATGAGCAAACCAAGGCACTGCTGACTGCCAACCGCAGCCTGCTGGATGAGATCTCCGAATACCTGCTGGCAAAGGAGACCATCACCGGTGACGAGCTGATGGCCTTCGTCAACGCTCCCCAAAGCACCGAAGAATAATTCCCCGCACTTCAAAAACCACCCTGTCATTGCGAGGAGGCCCCTTGCGGGCCGACGCGGCAATCTCATTTTATTCCTTTAACAACATTAAATCCTGCGTAATCCCAACAAAACTGCGTAGTTTTTAATTGAGATTCCCACGGTCGCTTCGCTCCCTCGGAATGACACCACTTTTTTTGACAGTCGCAAAAGCCCGACAGATTTTTGGATCTGTCGGGCTTTCCCATTATTCTGTTTCCTCGGCGGCGGCTTCCTTGGCATACTTGCTGTAGCCATAGCCATATTTGCTGCCGTAGCCATTATACTTGCGGTAGCCGTAATCGTAGCCGTAGCCGTAGCTGGAGCGGTAGCCGTAGCCGTACTGCCGGTGGAACAGGGGCACACCGTTGAAGATACAGCCGGCGATCTTGATATCCTTCTCATGGAGGGCTGTGATGGCGTTGATGACCTGACTGCGCTTGGCGTAGTCCTGCTTCACCACATACAGCACACATTCGGCGTAGCGGCACAGCGCCGTAGCATCGGATACCACCTCGCTGGGAGGCGTGTCGATCACCACATAATCAAAATTCTCCAACAGCACCTCCAGAATCCGCCGCATGGGGCGGTATTCGATGGAATAATGCCGCTTATCGGTGCTGCGCCCGGACAGGAAGCTGACCGTACCGCTTTTATCGGTGCGGATCTGCTCCATCACATCCAGCTCCGGATCTTTCAAGCATTCCAGCAGTCCGTTGCCCATAGCCTTTTCACCCAGCATCCGGGAAACGCTTTGGCTGCGAAGATCCGCGTCCAGCACCACCACCTTGTGACCGTCCCTTGCCAAGGCCTTGGCAAGGTTCAGTGCCACGGTGGTCTTGCCCTCGCCTGCCAGCGTACTGGTGACCAGAACCGTTTTTCGCTGGGAATTTTCCAGCAGCTTCTTCACCTTCAGGCGAAGACCTCTTAGAGATTCCGCCATGTTGGGATCGGAGCCGGCAGAAACCATTTTTTGACCGCCGGAGCGGCGTTTTTTAACCGTTACCTTAGGCAGTGCCACCAAAATCGGAAGATTGATCGCGGTTTTCAGCTCGTCCGCGGTCTGAATGGTACGGGTCAGCAGGCCGAAGGCGAAGATGATCACCATACCAATGATTCCGCCAATGACCGTTCCTTCCAGCGCGGAAACCCAGCCGGTAAAGCTGTTGATTGGCTCGGTAGGCACGGCGGGAGAAGTCATGATCTTCACCTGCGGATTGTCCACCATATACACCGCCACCTGAGGATAGCACTCAATGATGGCGCACAGATAATCGTAGGCATCCTGCGGCACCGTGCTTTGCACCGTCAGCACCAGCATATTGGTGTCCACCACCGCATAGGCAGAGGCAACGCCGGGGATATATCCCTTTTCCAGCTCCTCTACCACCATATCGTTCATCATTTCTGTGGAAAGGATATAGGGAAAGGCCTTTGCCATCTGCTGAGCGGCATACTGATCCTGATAGGCCGCCGTGCCGAAAATATCCTCCACCTGATACGCCGATTCCACGGTAAAAATAGCCTTGGACTCATACATGGGGACGAAGCTGTTTCTTGCCCGGAAATAGCTGACCGTGCCGCCCAGAATTGCCAGCACCAGCAGCATGGGCCAAAGCTGGAAGAAGGCGTTTTTCACGCGGATCATGACATTTATCAGCTTAATAGGATCTTGTGCTCTCGGTTCCATGATCACTGCTCCTTCCCGTGGGAATCTTTATTCTTCTCGGACTTACCTGCGTATTTTCCGGCGTAGCGGCTGCCACGGCCGTACTTGGTGCCGTAGCCGTACTGGCTGTTGGGCCCGGCCAGCATATCGTTGAGCACGCAGCCAAGAAACGCCGCTTTATATTGCCGCAGGGCATCGATGGCATCGTTGACATCGCAGGCCGCGGTATAGTCCTGCCGAACCACCAGCACAGAAGCATCCGCCTTGTCCGCCAGCACCTCCGCGTCCGGGAACATACCCATAGGCGGCGAGTCCAAAATCACGAAGTCGAATACCCGAAGCTGTTCAACCAGATGATCCATGGTTTCGCCGGACACCAGCTCGGTAGAGCGGCTGTCGGAGCTTTGGGGGAAGAGCATATACAGTCCCAAAGCCTCATTGCGAACCATGCACTGCAGCAGATTATCCCGGGAATAGGGGCGTGCCAGCAGCCGGTTCAGAGGCATTTCAGAGGAATATACACCGCCAAAGAAGCGGTTCATGGCAGGCTTGCGTAGGTCGCAGTCCACCAGTGCCACATTGTATCCCTTCAGGGCGAGAGCCGAAGCCACGTTGGCAGAAACGGTGGACTTACCTTCACTCTCGCCAACACCGCAAATCGCAAACACCTTCCGTCCCCGGGCCTGAGCCTCATGCTCTAGCTGACTGCACACCGCGCTGATCTGCTCGGTATAGGCGAAGCTGGTAGTCGGCGCGAAGACCTGCACCTGACGGTTGGTACGCTTGAGGATGGTTTTCAAAGTGCGGTTTTTCTGCTCATGGGGGATGGATGCCAAAATGGGGGCATCCAGCAGATGCCGCGCGCCGGTACGGGTCTGAATGGTTTCGCTTTGGATGGACAGATAGCACAGCAGCACAGCCATCAGTATCGCGCCGAAAATCGCCGCCATCCGGCTTGTCTGATCCACATCCACCATATTGGAGGGAAATGCGGAAACCGTGGGGTTTTGCAGCACGTTCAGCACATTCTTGCCGGAGATGAAGCCTGCCACCTGAGGGAACACCTCAGTCAGCGCGTCCAGAGCCAGAAACGCCTGCTCCGGAGTAGGCGCGGTGGCACTGACCTGAATGAAATTGCTGTCGCCCAGTTGCCCTGCCACGATGACGCCTTCAAAATCTTCCAGTCTGGGGTCGTAATTCCGGATCCCTTCATCCATCACATCGGTTTCCAGAAGATCCGTCAGCACCGCCGCCACCTCACGGGTAGAGGTCAGATTGCCGGAGGAAACGTAGGAGGTAGTCTTGGAGTTGACCGCGTAGGTCATGGTTGCCTGATATTCCGGCACGTAGAACCAGTCCAGGGCCAGCGTCGTGCCCAGATAAAACACCAGTGCCGCCACCAGGATTGTCCAGCTATTGCGGATCAGAGTACGAACCAGACAGTAGGGAGAAACATGGGACCATTGCATGGTCTTTACATTGGTTTCATTCATCGTTTCTCCTCCTTTACAGCACAACTACGGTGAGGATGGCCTTGCCGACGTTGCCCTCATGCTCATAGGAGTAGGTCACCCGGTATTCGTTCACCACGGAGGTGTCTACCGAGCCGTCCACTGTCACCGCAGAGAGATCTGCCTCCGTCCCGTCGGCAAGCTCCACGGACTTCAGGTAGTCCATGGGGTCAAAGGACGCGCCGATTTCCAGATACAGCAGATATTCCTCCAGCTCCACCGTAGGACGCTGACGGTCGCTGCTGAGCATGATCACCGGCAGCTTCACCCACGCGGTATCGCCAACGGAATTGGTAACCTGCACGGTGATTTCATACAGCTCCGGATCGCTGGTGGATTCCAGCGTGGACACACGGATCCTGTCGGAGATATCTCCGTCGATCACATCCCGCGCGCCCACCCGATCCGTCACCGTCACCTCCACGCCCTGAGGATATACCAGCGGCAGCCGGGGGTCGATGGTGAAATAGGGCTTCTGATAGTCCACATAGCGGATCCTGCGGATGCAGGTGGCCATATTGTCGTCGCTGTCAAACACCAGATAGGTGACCTTGGCGGTGTTGTTGGATATCAGCTTGGAAATGCCGGACACGATAATCCGGTCGGTAAGATCGCCGTCCTGAGTGTCATAGGCGGTTACACCCTCCAGCAGCGCGGCAGTGGTATCCGTGGAAAAGACCTCCAGGGTTGTTTCATCACATTGGATGGTGGGGCCTTCTTTTTGGTCGGAAGATCCCCGGTATATGGCGGTTGCAATATTTCCCGCCACCAGTGCTACCAGCAGCAGTATCAAAACCTGTTTTATTGTTCTCATATGTAGCTCCTGACTTGGTAGAATCGGTCAAACGCAGGCGGTTTCTCCGGAGGGCTTGTAGGTGGGGACGATGGTACGTAGCTGGGCACGCAGCCGGTTTTCCTCCCCCTCGGTAAGCTGAGAAAGCTCCTGAAGCTGTTCAAAGAACGCCTCCTGACTGAATTCAATTTTCTGTCCGATATAAATCAAATCGTTGGCGGTTTTGGTGAGTCCTTCCTCCTTCAGCAGCAGCTCCTCATAGAGCTTCTCGCCGGGGCGAAGGCCGGTATAGTGGATCTGGATCTCCACATCCGGCTCAAAGCCGGACAGCCGAATCATATTCCGCGCCAAATCGTCAATTTTCACCGGCTCTCCCATGTCCAGCACAAAGATTTCGCCGCCCTTGGCGTATGCGCCGGCCTGCAGCACCAAGGTGACTGCCTCGGGAATGGTCATGAAAAACCGGGTGATCTCCGGGTGGGTGACCGTCACCGGCCCGCCATTTTTAATCTGCTCCCGGAACAGCGGAATCACCGAGCCGTTGCTGCCCAGTACATTGCCGAAGCGCACCGCGGCGAAGCAGGTTTCGTATCTGCCCGCCAAGGACTGCACCACCATCTCACACACCCGCTTGGACGCGCCCATGACATTGGTGGGATTCACCGCCTTGTCGGTGGAGATCAGCACGAAATGCTCCACGCCGTTTTCTCCGGCGGCAAGAGCCGTGTTCAGCGTGCCGAAAATATTGTTCTTCACCGCCTCCAAAGGTGACCGCTCCATCAACGGAACGTGCTTATGGGCCGCCGCGTGGTAGACGATGGTGGGACGGAACTGGGCCATAACATCGTTGATTCTGGCCTTATCCCGAACCGACCCAATCAGCACATGGGTGGTAAGCTCCGGATATGTGCTTTTCAGCTCCTGCTCAATGGCGTAAGCGTTGTTTTCGTAAATGTCAAAGATGACCAGCTCCTTGGGCTGATAGGAGGCAAGCTGGCGGCACAGCTCGCTGCCGATGCTTCCGCCGCCGCCGGTGACCATCACGGTCTTGTCCCGGATCAAATCGGACAGTCCGCCCAGATCCACCCGGATTACATCCCGTTGCAGCAGATCCTCAATGTCGATATCCCGAATGGTCTGGATAGACACCTCGCCGTTGGCAAGCTGATAAATGCCGGGCATCTGCTTGAATTTACAGCCGGTGCGGCTGCAGATCTCCCAAATCTCCTTTTTCGCCTGTACCGGCAGGGTGGGGATCGCCAAAATGATTTCCGATACATTGTATCTGTCCACCGCGTTTTCAATGGCCTCCCGGCCGCCTACGATGCGTACACCCATGACCTTCCGCCCCAGCTTGCCGGGGTCGTCGTCGATGATGCACACCACCTTGTTCTGCGCCAAATTGCTGTTGCGGAACTCCCGCAGCACCAGCGCGCCGGCCTGTCCGCCGCCGATGAGCATGGTACGGCGGCGTCCGCCGCTTACCAAATACACCTTGACCCGGCGGAAGAAGCGATAGGAAAACCGTACCACCATGGTACACAAAAACAGAAGCATCCCGTAAAGCACCGGGAAGCTGCGGGGCAGCTCCGCGACCCCCAGCAGCACCAGAAGAAGCTGAGCCGCCGAAGCCGTCACGCTGGCGCAGAAGATATGCAGCAGCTCGTCCACGCCGGCGAAGCTCCACAGGGTGCTGTATAGCTGGAAGATGGAAAAGGCCGCCACCGTCAGCAGCGTATTCACCACCGCCCAATGCAGCATGGAATCTATAAAGCCGCTGAACAGCAGAGCCTCATAGTCAAATTCGTAGCGGATGAACAGTGCCAAAAAGGCGGCTAAATTTGCTACTACAATATCCACCACCAGCAGCAAAATAATGCGGGGCAGCAGCAGAGATATGGATTTTCTCTTATCCAGAGAGAACATAGCCAATCTCTCCTTTCACTCTTTCTTTATGGGGCGCAAACTGCGCCACATATTAGTATATCATAATATTTTAAGATGTAAATGGCAAAAGCGGAGTTATTTTAGGAAACAGGGTAGAAATTCCTCTGTAGGTATGGTATAATAGCGAAAAATCAGTCCCCGCCCACCATGGCTCTGCCCTCCAGCACTCTGCGGGGGTTTTTCTCCAGCAGAATTTGGGCGTAATCCCGGTCGCACCGTTCCTCAACCCAGCTTTTCAGGGCGGAAACATGGGGCGTGCGGCTGTGGCTGCCGTGGGCATCCGTGGCGATCAAATGGGCAAGCCCCATGGCAAGGATCTCATTGGCTGCCTCCTCCGCCCTTGGGCCAAAGGCCCCCAGAACACTGCCCTTGTTTAGCTGCAGCACGAAGCCCTGCCTTGCCCACCGCTTCAGCAGACGGGGATCGCGCTGGATCACACCGTAACGCTCCGGATGGGCCACCACCAGGCGGTAGCCACATTCCGCGATCTCCGTAAGCATCTGATCCATGTAGGTATAGGATTCGTCGAAATAAAACTCCGTCAGCACATAATTCCCGCTGCCCAAAGTGGGGAGCTGATGGGACTGGGCCAAGGAAGGGGTTTCCGGCAGACACAGTACCTCCGCGCCGGGATGCAGCCGTACCGGGATCCGTTCCTGCCGCAACGCTTCGCTAAGCTGGCGAAACCGGCGGTTGATGGTGTCCACATATTCCAATTGCCCCCGCTCTCCGGTAAAATGGGGCGTGGCGGCGATATCCGTGACGCCGGAGCGGTAAGCCATTCTGGCCATGTCCAGCGATACCTCCAGATTGGCGGCACCGTCGTCAAAATCCGGCAAAATGTGACAGTGAATATCGATCATAAGGACCTCCTGTGTCCGTGTGATTTCAATTATTATACCACACCCCGCCCACCCCTTGCAACCGCTTTTTCATCCCCTATCCCCCCCCCGCATTTGTAAGGTCATCGCCTCCCCTCTCAGGAGAGGTGGTCCCCTCATGTCATTCTGAGCGGCCGCTCAGGATGACATATCGAATCCCTCCGCGAAGCGGACACCTCAATTCTGCATTTCCCAAGAAAGGAGGCTCGGCATGAGATCCGAATTTATCCGCACCCTGCGCTCCAAAGCCAAGGACGGTACGCTGAAAACCGTCTGGCAGGACTGGAAATGGATCTGGCAATTCAGCCGCAGACACCGGGGCAGAGTCGCTCTGTATACCCTGTGCGGCATCCTGTCCAGCGGCTTGGCATTGGTGGCAGGTGTCATCAGCAAGCATATGATCGACGCGATCATCGCCATGGAGCTGGAACGGATGGTGCTGTACTGCTGCTGTATGCTGGGCAGCGTGGTGCTGAGCGTGGCCTTTCAAAGCGCGGTCTCCCGGTTCTCCGCACGGCTGAGCATTGATATGCTCACCGACATCCAGCAGACCGTGTTTGACGCGGTGATGCAGTCGGACTGGCTCAGTCTGACCAAATACCCCTCCGGCGACCTGCTCAGCCGCTTCACCTCCGACTTAAATACCGTGTCGAGCTGCGCGGTAAGCTGGCTGCCCGGTGTGATCATCCAGCTTTTCACCGTGCTGGCGACCTTGGGCGTGATTCTCTATTACGACCCGGTGATGGCACTGATCGGCTGCGCCAGTATGCCGGTTATGTTCCTTCTATCCCGCAGCCTGCTGAATAAGCAGCGGGGCTTTAATAAGCAGATGCGTCAGGCGGGCGGCGACATGGCGGCGTTTCAGGACGAAGCCTTCCGGAACATGGACACCCTGAAAAGCTTCGGCGTGGGACATATCATGAGCGATCTGCTCCGGGGCAAGCAGCGTACCTACCGGGACACCGTGCTGGAGCACAACCGCTTCACCATCCGCACCAATGTTTTGCTTACGGTTATGGGCACTGTAGTGGAATACGGCGCGCTGGCATACTGCCTGTGGCGGCTGTTCCGGGGTGACATTCTGTTCGGCACGGTCACACTGTTTTTACAGCAGCGGGCCAGCCTTTCCAACGCGTTTTCCTCCCTGATCTCCTTAGTGCCCACCGCCCTGTCCGGCTCGGTGGCCGCGGAGCGGATCCGGGAGCTGACGGAGCTTCCAAAAGAACCCCATCCCGCTGACACGGAGCTTCCTCAAGACTGTTACGGCGTAGAGCTTAAGAATGTGAGCGTAGGCTATGCCCCCCACCGTCCTGTACTGACCAAGGTCAGCTTTTCCGTCCCGGCAGGACAGACTCTGGCGTTAATTGGCCCGTCCGGAGAGGGAAAAACCACGCTGCTGCGGCTGCTGCTGGGTCTGATCCCCCCCTGTGAGGGAGAGATTTCCCTTGTGGACAGCCACGGCAACCGCCACCCCCTCAGCGCGGATACCCGGCATTGCTTTGCCTATGTACCTCAGGGCAATACGGTCATGGCGGGCACCGTGGCGGAAAATCTCCGTCTTGCCCGACAGGACGCCACCGACGAAGACTTGATGGAAGCGTTGAAGGATGCCTGCGCTTGGGAATTTGTCAGCCAAATGCCCTTGGGGATCCATTCTCCCATCGGAGAGGGCGGCAAGGGTCTGTCGGAAGGACAGGCACAGCGAATCGCCATTGCCCGCGCGCTGGTACGCTCCGCGCCGGTGCTGCTGCTGGACGAGGTCACCAGTGCCTTGGATCCGGCTACCGAAGCAAAGGTGCTGAAAAATCTCAATGCCCGGGGTGTGACCGCCATCCTCACCACCCACCGTGACTCGGTGCTGAGCCAATGCGGCCAAATCTACCGGGTGGAAAACACCCAAGCGGTATCACAATTGACAGCGGACAGTTAACCGCCAGTCCCCTCATGTCATTCTGAGCGGAGCGTAGCGGAAGGGGAGTCGAAGGATGACATATCGAATCCCTACACCCCAATTTTGCGTTTCCATCCTCAAAGTGCTTGACAACGGCGGACAAATGTGCTTTAATGGTGGAAACCGTTGAC
>CAZAOL010000030.1:0-12891 GCA_964486785.1 uncultured Oscillospiraceae bacterium | reverse complement strand
GAGCCGCAAAGCAAGCCACCGCCGACCGCGCAAATGCCTCATTGCAGGATCTGCTTGGAAATTCCAGCGTCATATAGTTTTCGAATTTCATGATACCGCCTCCTTGATTTGTACTAATTTATCCACGCCGGATGCCCGAAATACTTTCATCGGCTGTTCAGAAAGTCCGGAAAGCACCAGCGTTCCTTCTATTTGAGTCATGCTTCGCAATGCGTTGATTACGACTGCGATTCCGGAGGAATCCACAAAGCTGACCTCTTTAAAATCAAGCACACATACCGCCGGAGTATATGCTTCGATTTTGGCGGCGATGGACTGGATATAACGCTTGGCGCAGTGGTGGTCGATCTCTCCTGTCAACGCAACTGTCAAACGCCCGTCCTGAAGATAACTGGTAAATTGCATGAATCGCTTCCTCCTTCATAATTGGCAGGATTAGTATAAAAAAAGCCGACTGTATTTACAGTCGGATCCGGAAACAGCAAAAAATAAAAAGAGCGCAAAACCGCCTTGACAGTATTTTTCTTTCAGTATAACATAAAATTAGAATCTATAAATTTTGTCTGAGTAAAATTCTTCCTTTGTGCGTTATATAAGTGAGGAGGTGAACTGTATGTCTGATAAAGGATTTCAAGCCTACCGGCGATATTTAGAAGGAAGCCCCGATGGCTTAAATGAGCTGGTGCGTATCTATTCCGACCCACTGATCCGCTATGTCTACTGCTATGTTCGGGATTCCGCGGCGGCAGAGGATATCATGGAGGATACGATTGTTTCACTGATCATGAAGCACAGACGTCCCGATAACGGGGACAAGCTCCACGGCTACCTGTATAAAATCGCCCGGAACAAGGCAATCGATTATCTTCGCAGACAGCGAAAGCACGTTCCTTTGGAGGATGTGCAAAACGTATTGACCGCGGCGGATGTAGAAACGGAACATTCCTGGCGCGCACGGAATGAAATGCTCTACGTCTGTATGCAAGCCCTGCCTGAGCAGTACCGGGAGGTGCTGCACCTTACTTACTTCGAGGGCTTCTCCCTTTCGGAGACAGCCGCGATAATGCACAAGTCCTCCAAGCAGATATACAACCTCCACGCCCGTGCCAAAAGCACCCTGAAAGAACTGCTGATAAAGGAGGGTATTGATCATGAAGACCTATGATGAGCGTACACAAAGCATTGCTTCTAAAGTAAAAAAGAAAAAGACCCAGCGAAAGATCATCGCCACAGCCATCACCGGCTGCTGCTGTATTGCCTTAAGCCTTGTACTGTTTCTTCCCAATGACCACCAGCCAAATGACATTTCCCAGCACCAAGAGGATCCATATTATCCCCTGATCCAGACTCTGCAAAAGCTGACCTACCAAGCACCCGGTCATACAAACAACTTGGATCTTTGGTTCGGTTCTGCCGTAGACAGCGATATGACATATGATGCGCCAACAGAAGATGCGGTGCCCGATGCTGCCGTAAACGGAAGTGTTTCCGATACCGGAACCGGCAGCTCCTATCAGGAGACCACCGACCTGCAGGTGCAGGGAGTCGGCGAAGCGGATTTGATCAAGCGTACCGATAAGCATATCTTCTACCTGAACAACGAGACCCTAAAGGTCTATTCTATTCAGGGAGAGGCTTCATCCTTGGTTGGCAGCTATGACATTGAGATACCCAATCGAAAAATCGGTTACGGTCTGCAAATGTACCTTTCACAGGACTGCTCCACCGTCACCATCCTGACAGAATGCTATGACACAGAAAAGTGTGTCTATGCAATCAGCTTGGATGTAACCGATCCGGAAAACATCTGTAAAAACAGTGAGCTTGCGCTTGCAGGCGATTACCATTCCTCCCGACTCATAGATGGCAAGCTGTACCTTATTTCCCGGTATTATGTGGCCTCTACGCCGGATTTTGAGGATAAATCCACTTATCTTCCCAGCTATGAGATTGATGGCGAGCGGCACTATCTGTCTATGGATTGCATCGTAGTTCCGGAGGATGCCACCTCCGCCATGTATACCGTAGTATCCAAAATAGACAGCAAGACACTTCAAATGGAAGATGCGGAAGCTCTGCTGTCCTACGCCGGTTCTGAGTATGTTTCTCAGGAAAACATCTTCCTTACCCGCAGCTACACCAAAGAAACCGAACAAAATGAAGAAACCCTCCGCAAGACCATGACAGAAATCAGCCAGCTCCGTTATGGTGAGGATGGCTTGGAGTATGTCGCCGGCATCCATGTAGAGGGCAGCGTGAATAATCAGTATAATCTGGACGAAAAAGATGGCATCCTTCGGGTCGTGACCACCACCAACAGCTATCGGATGATAGAAAGAACCAACGGTGAATACGCCTATGTTACTCAAACAGACAGCAGCACCAACGCCAGTCTTTACTGCATCGATTTGAGTGACCACAGCATCCGTGCCAGCGTGGAGAATTTTGCTCCCGAGGGCGAATCCGTTCGCTCCGTCCGCTTTGACGGGGACACCGCCTATGTCTGCACCTCCATCGTTGTGCAAGACCCCGTGTTTTTCTTCGATTTGAGTGATTTGGATAACATCACCTGCAAGGATACCGGCACGATTCCCGGCTACTCCATGTCCCTTGTAAATTTCGGAGACGGGTTCTTAATGGGCATCGGTTATAACAGCAGCTTCGATTTGAAAATCGAAATCTACCGGGAAGCGCAAGCCTCCGTGGAATCCTATTGCAGCTATGAAAACCCCTGTGGCTTCTCCACCGATTATAAATCCTACTATATCGACCGGGAGAATCATCTCATCGGCTTGGGTATCAGAAGCTACGGCAGCGATTCCCCCGAGTATGTGCTCCTGTGCTTTGACGGCTACGAGTTGGTGGAGCTTCTGCGCGTACCTCTGTCCGGTAGCTTATATGATATGCGCGCGGTATATATCGACGGGTATCTATATATGCTTGCCGATGAATTCCGTGTGGAAAAAATCGCATAATGAGTCGGGCTTGCTTCGGCAAGCCCGATTTTACTATATGCCAAAACATCCCTCATGCAAAAACTTGTAAATAATCGTTGTAAACAGGGCAAATCGGTGGTATACTATCTACAGATTACAAGTCGGAGTGATATTTCATGTGTACCGCCGTAAGCCTTTCCACCCTAGACCACTATTTCGGCAGAAATTTGGATTTGGAATATGGCTATCAGGAGACAGTGACGGTTACCCCAAGAAATTACCCCTTCCGTTTCCGTCAGCTTCGTGAGCTAAACCACCATTATGCCATGATTGGCATGGCCACGGTGGCAGACGGCTATCCTTTGTATTATGAGGCCACCAACGAAAAGGGACTGAGCATGGCGGCGCTGAATTTCCCGGGAAATGCCGCCTATTTGCCTGCGCAGCCGGATATGGATAATATCGCTCCCTTTGAAGCCATTCCGTGGATTTTGGGGCAATGCGCCACCGTGGATGCGGCGCAGATGCTTCTGCAGCGGATGAACATGGTGAAGATCCCCTTCAGCAGTACCCTTCCGCTGTCCCCTCTTCATTGGCTGATTTCCGACTGTGAGCGTTCTATTGTGGTAGAGCCCATGGCAGACGGGCTTCACATCTTCCAAAACCCCACCGGAGTATTGACCAACAGCCCACCCTTCGATTTTCACCTGTACCACCTCGCCAATTTCATGGGGCTTTCCATCGACCCGGCAGAAAACCGCTTTTCTGCCGGCATAGAGCTGCAGCCCTACAGCAACGGCATGGGCGGCTTGGGTCTTCCGGGAGATTACTCATCCTCCTCCCGTTTTGTCCGCGCCTGCTTTGTCAGGCAGAATTCTGTTTGCGGCAGCTCCGAGGAGCAAAGTGTCAGCCAGTTTTTTCATATTCTATCCTCCGTGGCCATGCCCCGGGGCACAGTGCAAATACGCCCGGAGGAATACGAAATCACCCGCTATTCCTGCTGCTGCAATACCACCCGTGGTATCTACTACTACACCACCTATGATAATTCCCAAATCACCGGTGTGGATATGCGTTTAGAGGATTTGGACGGCAAGGCATTGGCGAACTATGCCCTGTGCTTAAATCCATCCTTTTTCATTCAAAATAAAAACAAGGACGGTGACCAGCCATGAAGCTGTACCAAAAATTCAGAAACTCCAGCCTTGACATTTCCCCGTTGGGGCTTTGGACAGGGCCGGACAGCAGCGACAGCGTGTATACCCCTGCCGGCGCAAGAATTCTGGCATGGGTGGGTAAGACCGATGTCCATTTCTGTCAGGTAGAGGGGTTGGGCGGCACAGTCTTTGTAGTCAATCCCGCGGCCACCCCCGGTGACTGCGTTCACCCCGTCGCCAAATCCTTGGAGGACTTCATCGCTCTGGTTTGCGCCTGCCGCCATGCCTGCTTTATTCAGGATGCCTACCAATCCAGCCGTTCCCTTTTTGAAAAGCAGATTTCCTCCTTTCGCCCGGACTACCGTGGGGAATGTGTCCTGTCCGCCCTGAAAAATACATACCGTCCCAATCCTATTCAGGACCCCTACGGCTACATTACTCAGGTGGAAAACAGTTTCGATTATGATACTCTCCCCCTCCATGCCGACTACTACGAATGGTGCCCCATCCGCCCCGGTGGTTTGCGCTGGGATGTTGGCTACGGTACCGGCTTCAGCGACCACTGTGAACGTTCTAAGGCTGGACAGGAGCTGGCTGTCGGGCGCAGCTTTCTGTGGAGCGGTGAAAAGTGGACTGTCCCCGCGATTTACCTATGCGAAAACGGCATCGTAGTGGACTCCTATTTAGAGGTGGACAATCCGCAAATGGCACAGTTCCACGAGGCATGGGACTGCCGTGACTCCGAATTGATGTCCATTGAAGATCAGATGTATCGGGCATTGGACGATCCTCTGACTGTGGACGCGGTAGGTGAGCTGTACGTCAACGGCAGATTAGCTCCCTTGAAAAAACGCTTTTTCCTTCGCTGGGATCCCCATCAGGAGAATCTGTGGAAGGCTAGAAGAACTGTAGATCATTACGGACTTGACCGGGACAAGGGCTATCTGCTGCGCCGGGAGTGTTTCTTAAGACGGGGTAAGAATCCCCCCATCTGCGCTATGGAGCTGAAACTACAGGCAACTCCCGTAGATGTCCCCGGACAACGCTTTATTGCGCCCCGCGCCGGGGAGAGCCTTACCTTCACCAATCCCTCCGACGGTCGGGAGCATCGCCTGACGGTAATCGCTCAGATTCGTGAGGCTCTGGATCCCAATTTCTTGAGTAACCGTCCTTGCTGCTATACCCGGCTTGCCTATTCTTTAGATCCACCGATCGATAAGGAACGCTTCAGCATCGTAGACTGTGACCCCGGAGACCCCTTTGAACAGCCCTCGGATGAACCCTCTCAATCCATGCTGGTTGGTAAGATTCCCTCTGCGGGACATATCGCGGTCTCCTCCTTGCGGCATATTCCTGCGGATGCAATTTCCTGGCGCATGGTTTTCCGCCAAAAGCTCCGTCAGGATATCTCCGTGTCCGTCCTCCCATAATGAAAGCCCCCGGCTCAGCTTTGTGCTGAGCCGGGGTGCAGAGTGTTAATAACCCCCTGTCATTGCGAGGAGGCCCCTTGCGGGCCGACGTGGCAATCTCATTTTATTCCTTTAACAACCTAAAATTGTGCATAATCCCAACAAAACTGCGTAGATTTTTATTGAGATTCCCACGGTCGCTTCGCTCCCTCGGAATGACATACTAAGTTTTTTTACAGTCTGAAGCCCGGCTCAGCTTTGTGCTGAGCCGGGTTGATTATTCGCCAAAGGCTTTCATAATGTATTGCTTGACCTCGGAAGGCGCGATACCCAAAACCATAGAGAATTCCGCGTTAAGCAGCTTCTCCGCATCTCTCAGGAAATTTTCATCGCAAAGGTGCAGCTTGCGCCCCAAGACCTGCTGCTCCTTCTTGTGACGGTAAATGGAGTGGATCATTTGCAGCAGTGCGCCCCGGTCGCAGGAGCCGATCAGCTCCCGATATCTTTGCTTGCGGGGATTCTCCTGCTCGATCCAGCAATCTGTCCTAACCTGCTGGGAATGAAGCAGCGCATCCAACTCCTCGGAGCTGATAATATGCCGCAGCTTTGCCAGTGCCGCAGGATTGTCCACGGGAATGTAATAGCGAGTGCCGGGCTGTTCCACAGGCTCAAGCACAAAATAGCTGCGTGTTTTTCCGTCTACTCTACGCTCCTCCACATCCAGTATCTTACAAATTCCATGGATTCCGTATGCCAGCTTATCGCCTGCTTGAAACATCCGTATCACTCCTTTTTTTCAAACTTTGTTATATTATAACACAGAATTCCAAAATTTGTATATGGAAAAATTACATAAAAATTAAATTTTTTTGGGTCTGCAGATTGCCTGCAGACCCAAAAATGTATGCATATTAAAGAATGCGGACATGATAATGCTCCAGCCAGAACTCTACCTGAAGCAGATACGCGAAGGTCTGTGGCAGCGTCATAAGCTGACCGTACCACGGCCACGCCGGGTCACTGTCCAAAAGTTCTTTAACCGAATCCCTATGGCATAGCGCGAATAACGGTGCGTCCTTCCTCTCCAACAGCCGCTCCAAAGCCCCTCGAACCAAACGCATATATTCCGGGTGGTGGGTCTTGGGATACGGGCTTTTTTTCCTGTGGAGAATCTGCTGCGGCAAAAGATCTCGCACCGCGTAGCGAAGCAAGCCCTTTTCTTTTCCTTGATAATCCTTAAACTCCCACGGAACAGAGTACAGATATTCTGCGATTCTATAATCGCAAAAAGGAACACGTACCTCCAATCCGTGATACATACTCATTCTGTCTTTTCGGTCGAGCAGCGTTTGCATAAACCAACGGAAATTCAGCGTTACCATTTCCTTCATACGTCTTTCCAAAGGAACAGTCCCCGGCAAAACATCGGCGGCTCTTACGGTATCCAAATACAACTCCTGAACAAATTCCTCTCCGTCAAGGCTGGCACGAAGATCCGGGTTTAACAATTTTAAGCGACTGGCAGTATTCTGTGCCCAAGGAAAGCCCGCTGTGTCCCGCACAGCCGGATCGCGATACCACGGATAGCCCCCAAAGATCTCATCGGCGCACTCTCCCGACAGTGCTACCTTCACATGACTGCGAATATCCTCGCAAAAGGCAAGCAGTGACAGATCCACATCCGCCATTCCCGGTAAATCCCGGGCAACGGTGGCTGGCTCAAGCCGCTGCAAAAGCTCCTCCGGTGTCAAGACCGTCCAATGATTTTGACTGTTGATATTTTGCTGCATCAGCCGGATATACTCCGAGTCAGCATTTGGCTGGAACTTTCCCGCTACAAAGTATTTATCGTTATCCTGATAGTCCAGAGAAAAGGTATCTAGCCCCGGCAGCTCTGCGGCAAACACCGCGGTAATGATACTGCTGTCCAGTCCGCCGGACAAAAAACACCCGATAGGCACATCCGACACCATTTGTCTGCGAATCGCATCCTCTACCAGAAAGCGCACCTTTTCAGCGGTCTGCTCGAAGCTGTCCGTATGCTCCCGATCCGCAAGATACCAGTAACGCCGTATATCCAGTCTGCCCTCAGCATAGAAAGCCTGCTGTCCCGGCTCAAGCTCCAATATATTGCGAAAAGCAGTCATTCCGGGAATGCGTCCGGGCCCAAGCAGCAATAGCTGCGCCGCTCCCTGTTCATCCATTTCCGGCTGTACGGTGGGATACCGCAGTATTGTTTTGATTTCCGAAGCAAACAGCAAACCGCCGTCATGGAGCATATAAAACAGAGGTTTGACACCGATCCTGTCCCGTGCCAAAAACAGCCTGCGGCTCTGCTCCTCCCACACAGCCATAGAAAAAATACCGTTGAACCGGCAGGTGCAATCCGCTCCCCACTGGGCGTAAGCGTGAAGCACCACCTCTGTGTCGGAGTGTCCTGTAAAGCTGTGCCCACACTGCAGCAGCTCCTGTCTAAGCTCGCCCGTATTGTACAGTTCTCCATTGTAAACAAGGATATATCGCTGCCCCTCCCAGCTAAGGGACATGGGCTGCGCGCCGCCATCGGGGTCAATAATGGCCAGGCGGCTATGCAGCAGAGCGCAGCCGTTGCCTTTATATGTACCGTTTCCGTCCGGCCCCCGGCGCGCCATCGTTGCAAGCATGGCATCCGTCACCTCCGGCTGTACCGGCAAACCAATGATTCCTGCAATCGCACACATAATCATCCACCCTTTCCCGGCTATTATATGCCCAAAGCTGAATAAAATGCAGTGCAGCGGCAATAATGAAAAAGGGTGATTATCATGAAAACTGACGAACAGCTCTTATCGTCTATTATAAAGACTGTGCAAATGGGACAGGTGGGAATTCGTTGTGTCATGGATAAAGCGGTAACCTGCCGCCTGCAGCAAACGCTTCATGACCAATTGGAGCAGTACGATGCCATTGAGCAAAAGGCTTACAATCTGGCGACCCGCCGGGGATGGATGGTGGGCGCACTCGACCCGTCCATCGAGCGCATGGCGTCCATTATGACCCGGATCCGTCTGCGGGGTGACGAGCTGGATTCCAAAATTGCCGGGATGCTGGTTCAGGGAAAC
The DNA here is from genome assembly GCA_964486785.1 of uncultured Oscillospiraceae bacterium. GTDB lineage: Bacteria > Bacillota > Clostridia > Oscillospirales > Oscillospiraceae > Faecousia. The sequence continues at coordinate 4,288 of CAZAOL010000030.1, read as the reverse complement.
ACCAAAGGTATGATTAAAAGTCTTCGGGATCTCCGTCGTACCCATCCCATTGACGGTCAGGTCGCCGCGCTGGCAAAAAACCTGATAGAGCGGGAAAAGGAAAACATTCGATCCGCCACCGAATTTCTGTAACCCTCCTTCGGGAGGTACATAGCACCATTTCTGTTTCCGCCGCATAGAATAACCGGAAAACCTTGAAAGGAGGGATTGCATCTGTCCGCCACAGGATACATACAGGTCAGTGCCTACACCAGTGAAGCAAGAATCCCGCTAAAGGATGTTGCCATTACCGTCACGGCTATGGATGGCACCGCCATCGCCACCCGTTTGACCGATCGCAGCGGAAAAATAACCCCCATAGCCATCCCTGTCCCGGATTTGCAGGAGAGTCAACGCCCAAACCCCGGAGAGCTTCCATTTGCACAGGTAAACCTGTATGCCCGAATCAAGGCATACACTCAAATCGAAAACGAAGGGATACAGGTCTTCGCGGATACCACAACCGATCAGGATCTGGCATTCATCCCGCTGTCTGAGCTGCCGCAGGATTGGTCAGACACAGAGATATTCCGAACGCCTGTTCAAAATCTGTAAGGGGGTGCGAAATGCCGACTGTTATTCCGTTTGTTCCCCAAAGCATCACCGTTCACTTGGGCGCACCCAACTCGTACGCGGCAAATGTCACTGTTCCCTTTGCCAACTATGTCAAAAACGTTGCATCCAGCGAGATTTATCCCACATGGGATGAAGCGGCCCTGCGTGCCAATATTTTAGCAATCGTGTCCTTTGCCCTGAACCGGGTGTATACAGAATTCTACCGCAGCCGGGGGTATGATTTTGAGATCACCAACAGCACAGCCTACGATCAGGCCTATGTGAATGGGCGCAGCTATTTTGAAAATGTATCCCGTTTGGTGGATGAGCTGTTCAACGACTACCTTCGGCGTCCGGGCTTTGTTGAGCCGCTGGCAGCAAAATTCTGCAACGGTACAACCGTGACCTGTGAGGGTCTAAGTCAGTGGGGCAGCCAAAGTCTTGCCCAGCAAGGCTATTCCTCCACACGGATCCTGCAAAGCTACTACGGAAATGTTGAGATTGTGAACAATGCCCCTATACAGGGCATCACCTCATCCTATCCCGGCACGCCCTTGCGTCGTGGATCCTCCGGGCCAAACGTGGTGGTTATCCAAACCGAGCTGAACCGCATCTCACAAAACTATCCGGCAATTCCCAAGCTTGCCTCCGTAGACGGCATCTTTGGCAGCCGCACGGAAGCATCTGTACGCAAATTTCAGGAAATTTTCGGACTGACTGTAGATGGCATTGTGGGCAAAGCCACATGGTACGCGTTGGTTCGGCTTTATACCGCGGTGACCCGGCTTTCCGAGCTTCGCAGTCTTGGACAGCGATTTTACAGCATCTCCTGGGAGTACCCCAATTCTCCCCGGTTGGGCAGCACCGGCGAAAAGGTTCGGCACACACAATATATGCTTGCTGTACTTGCTGAATATATTCCCGAGATTCCCTCTGTGGCGGTGGATGGGACCTTCGGCACCCGCACGCAGGAGGCAGTGCTTGCCGCGCAGAAGTATTTTGGACTTCCACAGACCGGCGTTGTAGATGCCGCCACATGGGAGGAGCTGTACGACCAATTCTCTGGCATAGAAACTACCTCCTTGCGAGACCCTGAGCGTTTTCCCCAGGGCGCAAGGAATCCATCCCGCGTCCAATATTCCCGCTCCACTACCATGACCCAATTCCCGGGCCGTGACCTTTCCGCGGGAGCGCAGGATAGCGTTAAACAGGAGGTGATCAGATGAGGCCGCCGGAATCCTTTGTAGGGCAGCCAATCAGAAGCCTGCAAACCATGCTGCGGGTCATCGCGCAAGAAGACGAGGAGCAACCCAGCGTTGTCCCTGATGGTATATACGGTACACAAACCACCTCTGCCGTGGCTGCGTTCCAGCGAAATCACGGCATCCCATCCACGGGAGTGACCGATCAGGCCACTTGGGAAGCAATCGTTGCCGCCTACGAACCCGCGCTGATTCGAGTCGATGCGGCACAGCCGCTGGAGATCGTCCTCAATCCCGGCGAGGTGCTGGTGCTGGGCAGCCGAAATCCCAACATTTATGTGGTTCAGGCAATACTGACTGTCCTTTCCGATAGCTATTTAAGCATCACTCCCCCGGGTTTCTCCGGCATTTTAGACGAACCAACTTCCCAATCCTTACGAACCTTTCAGGAGCTGACGGGGCTGCCCATGTCCGGCGAGCTGGATAAAATAACATGGAAGAATTTGGCCATTCATTATCCTCTGGCAGCCAACCGTCTACTTAATGCCGCCCAAGAATTGTAAACTTTTTTCGCATTTCTGAATTACACCTTGATTCCCCATTCCCGCTGGGGTATAATACCGAAATAAAGAATGGTGCATACACTACACCGGAAGGAGCGATTCATGATTATTAAGGACTGGAAAAAAGATATACTGACAATTCCAAACCTATTGAGCCTGTTTCGCCTTGTACTTATACCGGTGTATGTAGTCATCTACCTCAACGCCAGCGAACCGGTGCACTACACCGTTGCAGGCGGCATTTTGGCAGTTTCCTGCCTGACCGACATGATTGACGGCAAGATCGCCCGGCATTTTCATATGACCTCCACCGTAGGGAAGATTTTAGATCCCCTGGCAGACAAGGCGACCCAGTTTACCCTGATGGTATGCCTTGCCATTCAATATCCCATTATATGGACCATTGCCGGTCTGTTTGTTTTGAAAGAGAGCTTCCAGCTCATTGCCGGCTTACTGTTCCTGCGAAAGGGTAAAATGCTCACCGGCGCATTGTTTTCCGGCAAGCTGTGCACCACCATTCTATTTGTCAGCCTGATTCTGCTGGTTCTGCTGCCGGATTTAGATCCCACAGCAATTCTGTGGATCACCGTGGCAGACGGTATATTCATGCTGATTGCTTTTATTCACTATATCTACACCTATTGCAGGCAGACCTCCAAAATACAAAGCTTGGAAAACTGAAGCTACGGCAGCGGACGGAAGTTCGCTGCCGTATTTTTGGAACAATACACATACTTTCGTTCTAAGCAACCGCCAAAATCCTATAACCCTCCAAAACCTTCACAATAGCCGACCCTTTTCTTGAATATCACGCCGTTTTGTGCTAGAATACGGGCAAAAGAAAACTTCCGAACAGGAGAAAAACATATGTATAAAATCCTTGAATTAAACCCCGTTTTGCAGTGGCATGCCGGAGACATCGATCTTAGAATGGGGCTGTATCACAATACGAAAAACCGGCTTTTGAGCCACGGTCAAACCCTCAATGAATTTGCCAACGGTCATGATTACTACGGCATCCATCGCGTTGACGGCGGCTGGATCTATCGGGAATGGGCACCCAATGCCTATCAGCTTTACCTCACCGGTGATTTTAATGGCTGGAACTGGACCAGCCATCCTCTGAAGCGTTTGGAGGGCGGGAGCTGGGAGCTGTACCTTCCGGGCGAGGACGCTCTTTGGGAGGGCTGTAAGATCAAAACCATTGTGGATGCCAATTTGCAGCGTACCGAGCATATTCCGCTTTATGCCCGCCGGGTGGTGCAGGATTCCGGCTCAATTACATGGTGCGCCGAGGTGGTGGACGACCGCAAGCAATACCCGTGGACGGACAGCAACTTTGTTGGCGAGGACTCCCTTTATATCTACGAGGCTCATGTAGGCATGGCGCAGGAGGAAGGCAAGATTGGATCTTACCGGGAATTTGCCGACAACATTCTCCCCCGTATCAAGCATGCAGGCTATAATACCGTGCAGCTCATGGCTATCATGGAGCATCCCTACTACGGCTCCTTCGGCTATCAGGTATCCAGCTTTTTCGCCGCCTCCAGTTGGTTTGGCCCAAGAGAGGATTTAAAGTATCTGGTAAATAAAGCCCACGAAATGGGAATTCGTGTGCTGCTGGATGTGGTACATTCCCATGCCGTCAGCAACTATGCCGAGGGCATCAATATGTTCGATGGCACGACATGGCAATTCTTCCATGACGGTGGCAAGGGTGACCACCCCGCTTGGGGCACAAAATGCTTCAACTACGGCAAGGATGAGGTCATCCACTTCCTGCTGAGCAATCTGAAATTCTGGATGACGGAATACCACTTCGACGGCTTCCGCTTTGACGGTGTCACCTCCATGCTGTATCATGACCACGGTCTGGGCACCAATTTTGACCATAACGAAAAATACTTCTCCATCAACACCCACACCGAG
>CAZAOL010000029.1:0-13116 GCA_964486785.1 uncultured Oscillospiraceae bacterium | reverse complement strand
CACGCTGGCCATTCTCATCAAAAACGTCAATTTTTTCGCTGGTACCGGTCTTTCCGCCTATGGAAAATCCGGCAACGGCGGCATTTTTTGCCGTCCCCTCCTCCACCACACTTTCTAAAAGCGCGCACATGGTCTTGGAGGTTTCCTCCCGAATCACCTGCCGCACCACCGTCGGCTCCTGCTTCAAAACCGTATTCCCCTCGGAGTCGATCACCTCGGAAACGATATACGGCTCCATTAAATATCCGCCGTTGACCACTGCGGCAATCCCCCGCACAAGCTGTAGCGGTGTCAGCTTAAAGGTCTGTCCGAAAGATCCGGAGGTCAGAGAGGCCGTGCCCCATTTGTCCGTATCCGTGACCAGCTCCTTGGAGAAAAACACGCCCTTGCTCTCCCCCGCCAGATCGATTCCGGTTTTTTCCAGGATTCCGAAATCCTCGATATACTTATAGAAAGTCTCCCCGCCCATTTTCAGAGCGATGTGGGCGAAGGCCAAATTGCAGGAATTTTGCAACGCCTGAGCGGTTTTCTGCGCGCCATGCCCGGCAGACCTCCAGCAATGCAGAAGCTGGGAGCGTCCGGCGATCTGCTCCGCGCCGCCGCAGTAGAAATCCGTGTTAAGATCGATCGCGCCGCTGTCCAGTGCCGCCGCCATAGTCAGCACCTTGAAGGTAGACCCAGGCTCATAGCCATCCGACAGCACCCGGTTTCTCCATTGCTTCAGCCTTGCGTCGGTCACCGCCTGCTTATATTTTTCCTGCGCTTCCTGCCGCTGGGTGCTGTTTTCCGGCAGAGAAAGATATCTTTCCTCAAGCTCCTCAAGCTCTGTTAGCGTGCTTTCATCCGCAATTTCCAAATAGGCGTTGGGATCGTAGCTGCCCAAGGTTGCCATGGCAAGAATTTTTCCCGTCTTGACCTCCATCACCAGCCCAAACGCCCCGTTTTGCACATCATAGCGGTCGATAGCCAGCTCCATCTGCTTTTCCAGACAGGCCTGTACTGTAGCGTCCAGCGTCAGTATCACATCACACCCCGGCGTAGAGGACACGTAGTTTTCATAGGAAAAGGGCATATCCATTTCATTGTTGCCCTTGGTGGTGATCACCTTTCCCGCCGTACCGGAAAGGTAGCTGTCATAGGCTGCCTCAATCCCCTCTGAGCCTGTATTGGAGGCGTTGGTAAAGCCAATCACCTGCGCCGCCAGCGAGCCGTAGGGATAATACCGCTTAGTGTTCGGCTCCAAATGGATACCGGCGATCTCATTGGCATTGATGTACTCCCGAATCTGGCCGGCAGTTTCCGTATCCACCGATGCCGCCACCTGCTGATACCGCAGGGACGTATCCTTCGCCCGCTCCAAAATCCATTGGGCGTCCAGCTCCAAAAGCTGTGCAAGGGTCTGGGAGATCTCCTCCAGATCCGCGCCGGACTGCTTCAGCTCATGTGGGTCAAGGTAAACATTTTCCACACTTTGGGAGCAAGCCAAAATATCCATGTTCCGGTCATAAATCGTCCCTCTGGGCGCGCTGACCGTGGTGCTGCGGGTCTGATTTCGCAGAGCCAGCCCGGAATAATACTCATGGTCTGTGACCATCAGATTGTATAGCTGAACTGACGTGGGTACAAATGCCGCGATACCCAGTGCCGCCATCAGTGCCATAATTCTTCTGTGATGTCCGGAATCTCCCCGGATTCGCAGATATTCCTTCTTTTGCCGCTTGCCCATATGCCACCGGCCTTTCAATTAGGATGGAAATGGGCAGTAAGGGGGAACCCTCACTGCCCATTGCAGTTCTATCCTAATTTACTTGTTCCGGTCCTGCTTTATGCAAAAAGCTCCCGTACAGTCGCGCAGAATTCTTCCCATGCGCTGAGCTGGATCTCCGGCTGAACGCTTTGAGAATGTACAGTAATATGCTGCACCTGCTCCACGGGAACGAACCCCATGGCAAGTGCCTTCTGCTCCACGTCCTCCAAATCGTAGCCCGCCTTGTATTGGGCATGAAGCTGGGTATTCTCGGCGCGCAGCTCGGTCACCGTCTGCTCCAAACGCCGGGTTTGTGCATTGACACTGCCAAGCTGAACCAAGCCTACCAGCATCGCGATCAGCATAACGCCTGCCACCAGCATGGCGCACAGGGAAACAGGGTCGATACGAACCAGCTTACGGCTGTCCCGGCGAACCCGGCGACGTGCCTGAGGCTGCGGCACGGCAGCCGGTGTCTTAGGCTTGCGTTCCGGCTCCAGCTTCCGGGCAACACTGCCGGCAGTATAGAAGCGGACATATTGAATATCCGGTTGACGTACCATAACGTTCACCCTTTCAAATAATCAAAGCTTTTCACAAACTCTCAGCTTCGCGCTTCTGGCTCTTGGATTGCGCGCCAGCTCCTCATCGCCGGAGACGATGGGTTTTCTGCTTACCAGTTTTACCTGCGGCTTTCTTCCGCAGACACATACCGGGAAATTAGGCGGACAGACACAGCCCTTCGCCGCCTCCGCCATACCGTTTTTTACGATTCGGTCTTCTAAGGAATGGAAGGTGATCACAGCCAGCCTTCCGCCCTTTTTCAGACAGGGGATGACTTCCGCCATAACCCGCTCCACAGCTCCCAGCTCGTCATTTACAGCAATGCGAATTGCCTGAAAGCTGCGCTTTGCCGGATGCTGCTTTTCCCGAAGGGCAGCGGCAGGCATGGCACCGCGAATCACATCCACCAGCTCTAAGGTTGTTTTTATGGGGTTTTCCGCTCTGCGGCGGCAAATGGCCGCTGCGATTTGCGGTGCGTACCGCTCCTCGCCGTAGTCATACAGAATCCTTTTCAGTTCCTCCTGCGTGTAGCCGTTAACTACCCCATAGGCATCCAAGGAATCCTCGCTGTTCATTCTCATATCCAGCGGAGCATCCGCCATATAGGAAAAGCCCCGCTGCGCGTCATCTAGCTGGGGCGATGAAACGCCCAGATCCAGCAAGATTCCGTCCACAGCCTCTATCCCCAGCTCCTCCAGAACCTGCGGAATCTGGGAGAAATTGGCGTGCACCAGCGTCACCCGGTCTAAACAAGGTGTCAGCCGCTTTTCCGCCGCGGCCAAGGCCACCCGGTCACGGTCAATGCCGATCAGTCTGCCGCTTGTAAGCCGCTGTGCGATTTGGCTGGAATGTCCCGCGCCGCCCAGCGTTCCGTCAACATAAATGCCATCCGGCCGGATATTCAGCGCATCCATGCACTCCTCCAGCAGTACGGAAACATGATGAAATTCACTCATAACCCGATTGCCTCCAAGGAAGCCAGCAGCTTCTCCGGTGTCAGGTTCTCCTGCTCGAAGGCGGCGTATTCCTCAGCGGCCCAGATCTCCGCCTGTCCTGCCCGGCCTACGATAACCACTTCCCTGCTGATACCTGCGTAGTCCAGCAGGTTCTGGGTCAGGGTGAAGCGGAACTGCTTGTCCGGATCGCACTCCGTGGCATTGATGAAGAACAGGCTGGTGGCCGCGCCACGCTGGGAAATGGGGAGCGCATTGTAGTTATTTTGAAGGGTCTGCCAATCCTCGGCAGTGTAAACGGTAAGACAGCTCCGACCGCAGTTGACACCCAAGGTAACGAAAAAGCTACCACTCAGCTCTCCACGAAGCTTTGCCGGAACGAACAGACGGTTCTTGTCGTCCAGCTTTGCCGGGTATTTTCCGATCATATGCGTCTCACCTCCTCCATTTTTCTCCACTTTTCATCCACTTTGCTCCACTTGACTACAGTATAAACCTTAAACTGAAAAAAATCAATCTTTTTTATCAAAAAATTGCGATTTTTTTCAAAAAACCGCAAAATTCCGCATTTTAGAACGATTGTTCTAAAATGCGGAACAAGCGAAAAGTGGTCGAATTTTAGCGAAAATAACACATATTGTGGCGAAATTTAACCGCCACCACAATATGTTGTCGCAAGCTGTTTTTTACAAAAATTGCAGCGCACCCTCTTTATATGCCGCGCGAATTTTGGAGGGCTTCTTTCCGTGCTTCAGCAGCAGCGTTGCCAGCGGTCCTTCCACCTCATCCTGTATCAGCCGGCGAAGCTGACGCGCGCCTTCCTTTTTTCCGGCGCGGCAGCTCAGCTCATGGGCAAGCTCCTCAGGAAGCTGAAGCTGGATGTCCATTTTCTCCAGTCTCCCCTGAACCTCCCGCAAATACTTCCACGCGATCGCATCCATCGCGCCCTCGCCCAGCGGTTCAAAGCAGATGATATTATCGATCCGTCCCAAAAATTCCGGAGAAAACGCCTGCCGTAACGCGGCTCCGACTTCTCCTTCTCTCCCCACCGGACGGAACCCCAGTCCATCGCCTTTCAGCTCGCCGCCCACATTGGAGGTCATGATGACAATGGCATTTTTGAAGCTGACCCGGCGGCCTGTAGAATCCGTCAGCACCCCCTCCTCCATAATTTGAAGAAGGATGCCCGTCACATCCCGGTGAGCCTTTTCCAGCTCATCCAGCAGCACCAGACAGTACGGGCGGCGGCGCACCGCCTCCGTCAGCTTTCCGCCCTCCTCATAGCCCACATAGCCCGGAGGTGCCCCAATCAGTCGGGATACCGACTGCTTTTCCATATATTCCGACATATCCAGCCGGATCATGGCGTCCCTGCTGCCATACAGCTCCTCCGCCAATGCCCGGCACAGCTCCGTTTTGCCCACTCCCGTAGGGCCTGCGAACAGCAAGGAGGCAACCGGGCGGTTTTCATCCCGCACGCCGCTGCAGCCCCGGCGCACCGCCTCCGCCACAGCACGAACCGCCTTGCTTTGCCCAACCACCTTGGAAGACAGCAGCGTTTCCAGTCCCAGCAGCCGCTCCCGCTCGTTGGCAGTCAACCGCCCTACCGGAATCCCGGTTCGGGCAGAAACCGCCCACGCCACATCCGCACCGGTCACCGCCCGGGCACGCTTGCCTTCCGCCGGACGGGCAACGATCTTCTGCATTTTATCCCGCAGCTCCGCAGCCCGCTCATAGCGGCTCTCCCGCACTGCCTCATGCAGCTCCTGCTCCAAATCCTGCCGTGCCGTCCCCCGGCTATGCTGCAGCTCCTCCAGCCGGGCGTGGGACGCGCCCTCGTCCAGCAGGTCGATCGCCTTGTCCGGAAGATATAGATCCGGCAAATACCGCACCGACAGCCGCACCGCTTCCTTCATGGCCTCATCCGTGATCCGCAGATGATGGTGACGCTCCAGCCCCGGCTTTAAGCCCTTGAGGATCGCCATGGTCGCTTCCTGCGATGGCTCTGCCACCGTCACCGGACGAAAACGCCGATCCAACGCCGGATCCTTTTCGATGAACTTGCGGTATTCGGTTAAGGTCGTCGCTCCCAGCATCTGCAGCTCGCCCCGTCCCAGCGCGGGCTTGAAGATGTTGGCGGCATCAATTGCCCCCTCCGCCGCGCCCGCGCCTACGATGGTGTGCATTTCATCCACAAACAAAATCACATCACCGCTGCGGCGTATCTCTGTCAGTACATCCCTGAGCCGTTCCTCAAACTCGCCCCGATACTTTGTGCCCGCCACAAGACTTGCCATATTCAGGCTGACCAGCCTTTTCTCCTTGAGCTGAGGCGGCACATTCCCCATAGCCATCCGCTGTGCCAGCCCCTCCGCAATGGCAGTCTTGCCCACTCCGGGCTCTCCCACCAAAGCCGGATTGTTCTTATTTTTGCGGCTCAGTATGCCGATCACCATATCGATTTCCTTTTCCCGCCCGATCACAGGCTCCATATCCTGCGCCTTAGCAATTAAATCCACACTGAATTGATCTAAAAGCTTCGTAGCTGCTCCCTCCTTTTTCCGTCTGGTTTGTTCCGTATCCCGTGCTGTTAAGTATTCCAGCGTTTGCGTAAACAACAGATTCGTGTCAACGGCGCATTGCTTCACGATTTCCCTTACCGGCCGATCCGCTTTGCGCAGCAATGCCAGCAGAATATGCCCGGGGCTGACTGTCCGATGCTCCAAAAGCCGTGCTTCCTGAGCCCCGGCAGCCAGGATCCGTTCCACCTCTGCCGTCAGTCCCTGCGGAAGCGGCAGATCCGCCGTTCCCATTCCACGTTCAAGGATGACCAGTGCCCGGACTCTTTCGGTTTCCAGCCCCGCTCCGCGAATCATCAGCCCCAGTCTTCCCGGTTCTTCTGACAGTGCCAAAAGCAAATGAACGCTGTCCACATAGCTGTGTCCCATCCCCCGAGCCTGCCGTCCTGCCGCCAGAATCAGCTCCGTTGCGTACCGGTTAAATCGCACAGTCATCCCCCCTTCGATACATCTTTGTCTTTTTCCATAAAAATTATACTGTCAATATAAAAAAAGAATTGCATTTTGTGAAAACCATGCTAGAATAGAGATGCATCCACTGTTTGATGCACCACTAAACATAAATGGAGGGAAAATCATGGCTTACAATATTACTGACGCTTGTGTTAAGTGCGGTGCTTGCGGCGACAACTGCCCCGTCGACGCCATCTCCGAGGGCGAAGACAAGTACGTCATTGATGCCGATGTCTGTGTTAGCTGTGGCGCTTGCGCTGACAACTGCCCCGTCGAGGCTATCGAGGAAGGCTGATCTTCCAAATCCGCAAGTGGCCTGCGCGCCGGATGCCGGTGGCGCAGGCCCTGTTTTTTTACGGGAGGCCGCTATGGAACAATTGATCAACAGCTATACGCTGGATACGCCGGAGGGCGTATTCCCCTTGAGCACCGACTCCATGGTGCTGTCGGATTTCATCCGCCCGGGTAAAACCGTGCTGGACTTGGGTGCAGGCTGCGGCACGCTGGGCATCCTGCTGTGTGCCAGAGATCCCCGCTGCGACGTCACCGGGGTAGAAATTGACCCGACTGCCCACACGGCGGCATTGGAAAACATCCGCCGCAACGGTATTGAGTCCCGTATGTCCAGTATATGTGCCGATTTGAGAAGGGTGAACACCCTTTTCCCCCCGGGCACGTTCCACACCTGCATCTCCAATCCCCCCTATTTCTCCGGCGGACCTGCCAGCAAGCATACCCCTTTGGCACGCCGGGAGGACTGCTGTACTCCGGCTGAGCTGTTTTCCGCCGCCGCTTGGGTGCTGGGAACCGGGGGCGATTTTTATCTAGTACACAAGCCGGAACGGCTGGCACAGCTTTGCGGCTGCGCCGTCAATGCCGGTCTGGAGCCGAAGCGGCTTCGTCTGGTGCGTCACCGGGCTGACGGGCCTGTGAGCCTGATTTTGCTGCAATGCAAAAAGGGCGCAAAGCCGGGACTGCTTTGGGACGAGCTGAGCCTGCATGACACGAACGGGCAGCCAACTGACGAATATCGGAAGCTATATCACCTTCAGGAGGGATAACATGGCAGGAATGTTGTATCTGGTTCCCACCCCCATCGGCAATTTGGGGGATATCTCCGTCCGCTGCAAGCAGACCTTGGAGGAGGCGGATTTTATTGCCGCCGAAGACACTAGAGTAACGCTGAAGCTTTTGAACCATTTGGGCATCAAAAAAAGCCTTGTCAGCTACTATGAGCATAACAAAGCCGCCAAAGGCAATATCATATTAGACCGGATCCTTGCCGGAGAGGTTTGCGCGCTGGTGTCGGATGCGGGAAGTCCCGCCATTTCCGACCCCGGCGAGGATCTGGTGAAGCAATGCGCCGAAGCGGGAGTCACCGTCTGTGCCATCCCCGGTCCTTGCGCGGTGATCACCGCTCTGAGCATTTCCGGGCAAAGCACCGGCAGGTTCTGCTTTGAGGGCTTTTTGTCCACAGCAAAGAAAAGCCGCCGGGAGCATTTGGAGAGCCTGATCGGCGAGAGCCGAACTATGATCTTCTACGAAGCCCCCCATAAGCTGCTGGCCACCTTGGAGGATATGTCCGCCGTATTTGGCAGCGACCGTCCCATCAGCCTGTGTCGGGAGCTTACCAAGCTCCACGAGGAGGTAGTGCGCACCACGCTGGGCGAAGCAGTGGAAAAATATACCGCTCAGCCCCCCAAGGGCGAATTTGTACTGGTGCTGGCCGGCGCGCCGGAGCAACCCAAAGAAATCCCTACTTCGTCGGACGTAACCGCACGCCTGAAAGCCTTGATGGACGCCGGTGTCAGCCGCAAGGATGCGATTCGCCAAACTGCCGCCGAGCTGGATCTCCCCAAAAATACCGTATACACCGCCGCCCTCCATATGGAGGATTAGACGCTTTCTGACATTGCGAGGGAATCCGTTCCCCATTTTGTATCCGCATCCCATTCCGAGGTGTTCAACGCACAAAAATCGGCACGAAATGTGCCGATTTTTGTGTTTTTTGAGACTGGGGTATTTTATTCCTCTTGCCGCAAAAGCCGGGCATACCAGCTTGCAAAATTCCAAGACCGCAGATCCTCGCAGCCATAGCCGTGTTCTTTCAAAATCGCTTCGGCACGGTAGGCAACAATATCATCCGCGTCCTCAGTCAACCGCGCCACATAAGGCATAGCACTGTCTCCCAAATCCTCCAAATGCCCCATATCTACCGTTTCCAGCCGTCCGGACTGATAGGCAGACACGTTGTAGCTTGCCACCACCGCGTCCACATCCCCCCAGAACACCACCGCGCCAATGACCAACGCCAGAAGCAGTACCCATTTCATATACGGCAGTGCCGGCAGGAACAGCCAAACGCTTACGATCACAGTGGTAACGCCAAGGAACACCATGATTACCTCCGTCAGCACCCGCAGGCGTGTCAAGCCGTAGGCATCAATGTACAGCAGCATTTTCGCGCTGGCAGTCGCCACCAAAAACACCGTCACCACACCGATAAACAGGCACAGCAGCCGGGTGGAAAGCAGCGTTTTGCCCTCTTTCTTTTCTGCCAGCCCTACCGCCATCGACATAATTGCGAGATTGATAGCGCATAGCCATGCCATTTCAAAAAAGCCCCGGCGAGCATATTCCGCCATGGTAAAGCCCTCAGGCAGGATTCCTGCAAAACCGCCTACAAAGTAGGCAAGCTGGCTGAATAGATATACCAGGTAAACGAAGCAAACCGCGGCCAATACCGTGTTCACGGTCCAATGGCTGACGGTGCGTCCGGTCCGGGATGCCGTTTCCTGCTTTGACGTATGCCGCAGCCCCACACCTCTGCTGTATGCCACACAGGCGGCAGCCACGCCAAAGATTGCGGTACTTATCAGCTCTCCCATTTCCAACTGAGGGAGTTGCTCCACAAGGCCGTCAAAGGCGGCATCCGCAGACATAAGCAGAGGGATCACGATTGCCAATACCGGAACAGCGACCACAAGTCCTAAAACCACCGCGCCGCCCTTTCTAACGGCAGTGCCACCGTTTTTTACAGCGTCCCCCACGCCCCGAAGCGCGGGAGACAGCTTACCAAACCCCAGGATAAACAGTCCCCGGGGCGCATCCAGCAATGACGCAATTCCATGGGTGCTTCGGCTGTTTTGCCCCGCCAGCAGACATAGCCCTAAATTGATGCTGACACACAAAAAGCACAGCATCACGAATTTTACAAATCCGTCGTCCGACCGGGCAAAGCCGGCAGCAATCACCACCGATAATCCCAGCAGTGCGCCGCTGTAGCCGTTCATGCGGCAGCCGGAGCGAAGCAGATAGCCCGCAGAAATGCAGATCCATAGAATAATCGCAACAGCGAATCCCAAATGGAATCCACCGTACAGAGTAAAATTGCTCAAAAGCAGACCGCAGACCACCGATAACACCGCGAAGACCGCCTCTTTTTTTTCCGCGGGAATACGCTGTACGGGCGAAGTCTCATATCCCTGCCACGGCAGGTCCTTATTTTCATTATCCATAATGTTCTCCCCTACTGCTTCACAAATCCTCAACGAATTCAAACAAATCTCCCGGCTGGCATTGCAGCTCCCGGCAGATGGCGTCTATGGTAGAAAGCCGAACTGCCTTTGCCTTTCCGGTTTTCAGGATTGAAAGATTCGCCTGTGTCATGCCGATTCGGTTCGCCAGCTCCAGGGAAGTCATTTTCCGCTTTGCCAGCATCACATCCAAATTTACTATAATCGCCATGGTGCACCTCAAATCGTCAGATCGTTTTCTTCCCGAAGCTCCAGCGCGGCAGCCATCACATTTTTGACCACACTGAGAATAAAGGCAAGGAAAAACATCATCACCGCCAGAAAATACAGCGGTGTGAACCAATGCCCCACCGGCAGGCAGATCACTCCTACTGCCGCGCAGCACCAGCGTATCCGGCGAATACGCTCCACATTTTTTGCGGTAAAGACCTCTTTTTGCAAAAAGCTACAAAGCATCCGGTCAATGTTCCAGAGGGCGGTAAAGATTCCGGGAAGACACAGATAGTACGCCCCCGCCACAATCCACTTGCTTAGCTGCGGTGCGCTCCAGTATTTTCCGTACCAATCCAATATGGGCGGCAGGACGAAAATCATAACGATTAGCAGCACCCCAATCAGACGCCCGACCCAAAGGGTAATCTGTGTAGACAATTTGTTGTTCATATCAATGCACCTCCTATGGCATCACTATACCACCGAAATTATCGATTGTCAATAATTTCTTTTTCATTTTTAATATTTATTATTCGGAAAAGAATAATATCCCGTCTTTTCGCAGGCGCAAAAAACGGCGGGAGCACCCTCCCGCCGTAATATCGTTTGCAGAATCCAACCAATCAAATAAATGCCAGCATCTCAAAATACAATGCCAGCAGCAAAAGCGGTATCCCCACAATATAGCTGCCTTTTTTCTCCGCAGTCATATCTTTGCCTGTATCCTTGAAATAATAATGCATGATTATCATAAAGCAAACAGGGACACACGCCGGCAAAAACAGCACCGAAGAAACACCGTTGTCAACCACAAACCTGATTGCGTCAACAACCACCAAATCCACTGCAATGATGCCGCCACACAAGGCAAGCATTTTCTTCATACTGACGGTAATTTGATTTGAAAAGCTCTTGTAAAAGAGTTTTATAATGACCGTCACCAAGAGGATTCGAGCATAAACATGCAGCGCAACCTCCACCGCAAAGGATTCCGTTATCAAAGAGAGAACACCCAGTAATATCAAAACCACCGCCATACTAATAATGACTGAGGTTTTAACCAATCTTTTCTTCGTTTCAGACATATGATTCACTCCTTATCTCACCGAAGCCGTCTGCTTCGCCTTGATTTTAGTAACGGCCCAATATACAAGCATTTCCGCAATAGAGAAAAGAACGATATTCAAAAACGGCATAACGATCCTTGCAGTACCTTTATCAAACATATCAAAGGGATCCTGAACTACAAAAAACCAATTATATACCCGTGTCTCACTGTTATATACCGTGTTTCCTACAAGTGCCCAAAACGTCATGGAAATCATTACGGTGATGTCACGGACGAAATGTTTCCACTCAAACTCAGAGCTCTCAAAGCCTAGCACAAGAACACCGTATACTGTCATCATCCCATGAAACAGCAGAGTTTGAATGACCCGGTAAGACAACGGGTGTACTTGATGCCACATGACTCCGGCAGGATATACCAAATAAACCAAATTAGAAACAAATCCCAACGTCGCCAGCGGCAATCTAAGCTTGCTTAACCTACTGTTATGCCTGCTCAGAAAGCACATTACGCACATAGCAGTACACACATGAAAGGGCAATTTTTCGATATCGATCTCACCGTATGCCAAAGGCATCAGGAAAAAATCAGCAATATACAGTCCAAAGGCAAAATGTACAAACCAATCGATCGTCTTTTTCCTGTCGTCCGAATTTCTATTTTTCAAATGCAGGCAGGCAACAATCGCAATCACGCAAAAGGCAAAAATAAATAGCAAATGCCAACCACCGAAACAGGTAAATATCATTCCGCCTTTTTTGTCCGACAACAATTCGCTGAAGAAATTGCGCATATTTCTCACCGCCTTGAAGGTATTTTATCATATCGACAGCGGGAACTCAAGAAAAATAAAAATTGAGTGTGTCGAATACCCTGTCATTGCACGACCGGTGCGCATACTGGTCGTGGCAATCCCCCACGGCTTCCAGCGCAGCCGGGGGAGTTTGTCATTCCGAGCGAAGCCGAGGAATCCGCCCACAATTATCTAAACAACAAACGGCCGCCATCCTAAGACAGCGGCCACACTTTTATTCAAAATAAAACAAATCCTCAAACTTCTTATCCAGTGCAATGCAGATGATTAGTGCAAGCTTTGCGGTGGGATTAAATTGACCTGTCTCAATGGAACTAATGGTATTTCTCGAAACACCCACTAATTTCGCAAGCTGCTCCTGCGATAACCCCGCTGCACTCCTCGCCTCTTTCAGGCGGTTTCTTAATACAAGCTTACCATCCATAGACAACTCAACGAAGTTCCTGTATAAAGAAGAAAACAAAAAGCACAAAACACAATGTCGTAACCAAAGCCTGAACCAAATATACTTTTTTGTGAACCTTGAAAATCATGATCCAGCCCTCCACGGCAGCCATACCCATATAAATTATATAGGCCGTCGGACCAACTATGGGATGATTATCTGAAAGTATCATTTCAAGAAGATAAACCAACTGGCAAAGAACAAAACCAACCGCTCTGGAAATGTGACAAGCTTTCAGATGTATATGCTGCTCACGTTCGTCCAACTCTGACTTTTGGCTGCGGCTCTTGGCAAGAATTTCTTCTCGATTCATAATGAAACCTCCTTATCGCCAAGTTTTCTTGTCAATCGAATTATATCACCGCCAAGTTTACTTGTCAATAATAGTTTTATCTCCATCAAAAATAATGTTATTGCACGACCGGTACGCACACTGGTCGTAGCAATCCCCACACGGCTTCCGGCGCGGCCAAGGGAGTTTGTCATTCCGAGCGAAGCCGAGGAATCCGTCCCCAAGACACCGTGTCATCCTGAGCGCAGCGAAGGATCTTCGCACTCGGTCTATGCTTAGCAATGGGTAAATGCGTAGGCAGCGGTCGAGAAAATCGAGGAAAAGCGTTCGCCCGAAGATTTTTTCGGCCACCGCAACAGGAAACAGGCGGACCGGTCCACCAAGAAAAAAACATTTAAGAAAAAAGAAAAACCCCAACCTTTCGGTTGAGGTTTCTTGTGTTGGCATTACC
>CAZAOL010000028.1:0-13641 GCA_964486785.1 uncultured Oscillospiraceae bacterium | reverse complement strand
CGATCCCCTGGTGGATGGCGTGGGTGCCGTGCTCACCGAAGGGCAGGCACACGATATCACCGAAGAGCTGATGCAGGAAGGTGGCCGGAGGCGGCAGTGACGATGTTCACGGGAATACCGGTCTCCTCGGTGTACTTGGCAGCCAGCTCGGTCAGAGCGTCGTTGAACTCAGGCTTGAAGTTCAGGTAATAGACGCTTGCCTCGTCTTTTTCCTTACAGCCTGCGAACATGCAGACCATGCCGATGACCATGGCCAGAACCAAAAGCAGGGATAGGGTCTTCTTCATTTTGTTTTCCTCCTGATAATGATTTTTTGCCGGCTCAGGTCCGGCTGATGTACCGTCATTATACTCCATGTGAATCGGATTTTCAATAATTTTATGATGCCGCAAGTCATTTTCAATAATTGCAACAATATTTTACATAAAACTTTAGTTAGTTTTACCCATATCGGACGGGCACAATCCCCCGTTATACAGAAGGACTCCCGGTCAGGCTTTTTCCCGCCCCTGACAGGTAAACACGATTACCTGCTTGGTTTGCGCCTCCTGGCGTAGGATGTCCATGGCGGACTCCAGCCGCTCCTCGTCAAAACGGATCAGCGCGTCGTCCAGAATCAGGGGCGCGTCGGGGGTCAGCTCCCGGGCAACCGCCAGCCGCAGTGCCAAATATAGCTGATCCACGGTGCCCTCACTGCGCCACAAATGGCCACGGAGCGTATCCTCCTGCTCCGCCCCGGCGTGAATGGACAGATCCTCCGCCAGCGTCAGCCGCTGATAGCGTCCGCCGGTGAGCCGGGAGAACAGCTCCTGTGCCTGCTGAGTCAGCCGGGGGGCAAAACGCCGCTGAAGCTGCGCCCGGGCAGCCGTGAGCGCGTTCAGACCCAGCTCCAATGCGTGGTAGGTCAGCTCCAGATTGCGTATCCGGGCGCATACGCTGTCCAGCTCCTGCTGAAGCAGCTCCTGACTGCCTAAACGCGCCATTTGTCCCTGACATTGCCCCAGCCGGTGCTGCAGAAGCTGGCGGTCAAGGGCTACCTTGGAAAGAAGCTGCTCCGTTTCCTCTGCCGAATGGGTCAGCAGATCCGGCAGGGGAGCGGGGGGAGCGTCCTTCGCCATGGCATTCAGGGTTTCCCAATACCCCTGCGCCTGCGCCAGATTCCGCCGGCTGTTTTCCAACGCATCCCACGCGTCCATCCACGCTTTGGGGTCTGCGGAAAGGCTTTCTTCCATTTGGCGGCTGAGCTGCCGGCGGCGGGAATCCAAATCGGCCCGCATAGAGCGGTAGTCAGTATCCGCTTGCAGGTATTGATTTTGCGCCTGCTGATAGGCAAGGGCGTTTGCCACCCACTGGGCCGGATCGTCCGTGCCATAGTGGCGGCACAGACTGTCATGCTGCTGCCGATGCTGTGCCGCGCGCTTTCGGTGCTTACTGCCGGACAATAGGGCAATCACTCCAAGCACCAGCCCCACTGCCAGCAAAAGCAGTCCGGGGATGTTGCGGTGGATGACGGTTAGGACAATGCCTGCTGCCGCAAGCAGCAGAGCGAGCACGGTCAGCGGCAGGCAGAAGCTGCGCTCGGGCTGCCCCACCGCTTCCGCTTTTGAGCGGTCAGCCTGCGCTTTGACAACCGCCTCCTCCGGGGTCATTCCACGAAAGACCTCAGGGGGCTGCGGGGGCTGGGGCGCGGGAGGGTGCAGCCGCTCCTGAGCCTGCAAATCATCCCATTGCCGGCGAAGGGCGTTTTGGGAATTCAGAATCGCCGCCGCTTCTTCCCGGCTGGGAAGCCCGTCGCAGGCGGACAATGCCCTTTGATACTGTGTGTTGGCGGCGGAAACAGCCTGTGCGGCCTGCTCTACCTGCCGGGCATCGGATAGTGCCGCGGCGTGGCGCAGCGCGGCCTGATGGTTATTAAGCAGAGCCACGGTTTCATCAAGCTGTTCTTGCTGGGCTTGAAGCTGCCGGGACTGCTCCGTCAGACGCCGGTGTTCTTCCAGCTTTTCCTCCAAGGCTTTGCGCTGCCCCTCTGCCTCGGGTAGTAAACCGCTGCGGTTGTAGCGGCAGCTATTTTTCAAATCCCGCAGCTTTTGACCCAACGCTTCGGCGGCAAGACTTTCATCGCCGGTGGTCACCAGCGCGTTGAGCCGGTGACGAAGCTCCTCGTCCTGAGTTACCGGCATCTCCGAGGAACGGATAAAGCCCGCCCGGACAAATACGCTGCGCTCCACACCCAGCAGGACCTGCCCGCAGTTGGCGGCGGTCAGCTCCGGAACCGGAAGCCCGGTGGCGGTTTCATAGGCAGTCAGCTCACCCATGGGGATCCGTCCCTTGGTGCGGCGTTCGATGGTGATATCCCGCCCGTTCCAGTTCAAATCGATTCGACCGGACATGGGACTGCCGGACCAAGGGGCATAACGTTCCTTGTCCGCCAGAGAGCCCCGCTTGGTTCGCTCCCGGGTGTCTAAGCCGTAGAGCATGGTCACGAGAAAGGCGCACCAAGTGGATTTGCCCCATTCATTGGGGGCGTGGATCACCTGCAGCCCCGGTTGGAGGGTCAGAGTCTGATGCTCCAGCTTGCCAAAGGTGGCGGTCATGGAATAGATTCTCATGGCAGCGTCACCTCTCTTCCGTCCAAAATCTGCCGGGAGAGCTTGGCGGCCAGCTCATAGGCACGGCGCTCGTCCTCGACCGCGGCATCCATAGCATCCTTCAGGATGCGGAAATACACGCCCTCCAAGGTATCGCCGTCCAATCCGCTCCAAATGTTGGCAATGGGAACAGTGCGGTCACGCAGCTCCAAATTGGGGAAGCGGGTAAGGGCGGCGGCCAGTGCCTCCAGATCCGGCGGCTCGGCTTCTCCGGTGAGGGTGATGCGGTAAAAATCGGCATTACCCAAAGGCGGAAGAAGCTTGCCCACTGCCTGCTCCGGGTCTACCGTCACGGGGGCTTCTAAATCGTAGAATTTTGGCACATCCAAACGAACCGGGCGAATGTCCACGGTTTCATCCAGTGTCACAATCAGCACGCCCTTATCTCCGGTTTCGTCATAGCCCCTGCCCATGGGACAGCCGGGCCATGCGCACAGCGTGCCGCCTGCCCGCACAGAGCCGCCTAAATGGATGTGCCCCAGTGCCAAATAGTTTAGGCCGGAGCTTCGGAGCTGGGCTGTGGTGATGGGACAGTAGGGAGAGGTGGTTTGGGTGGGGTCGCCATGAAGGACGGCAATCTGCCAGCGTTCCTCCCCCTGAGCGTGAAAGCCCTCTAAAAGAGCGGGGCAGTCCATGCTCTCATATCCTGCGCCGTAGATTCTGCAATCCAGGTCGGGCAGGGAAACGGACTGGAGAACGTGTTGCGTAAAAATATGCACATTATCAGGCCAGCGTTGGGTCAGATACGGGGAATCCGGAGCGCAAAAATCGTGATTTCCGGGGCTGATGAATACAGGCACCGCCATGTCTGTCAGAGCCTGACGCAGCGCGTCCACGCTGTCCTGGGTCCATGACCCGTCAAACAAATCCCCGCTGAGCAGCACCAGATCACAGCCCTCCTGACGGCAAAGCCGGGAAAGCTGCTGAGGGACCTGCAGGAGCTGCCGGCGAAGATACCGGGTCTGCTCCTCGGTTCGTCCGGTGAAGGGGGTATCCAAATGCAGGTCAGCGGCGTGAAGTAGCTTCATCGGTTAAATCCACCCTTTCCGCGCACCGGCAAAGTCCGGTGCTGCTGTCGATCGTAAACAGGACGGCTTCCAGCTTGGTAGGGCCGTCCGCCCATTGGTAGCGGCTGGTCAGGTCGCCCCGGAATTTCTGAATAGATAGCTTGGGCTGGATGCCCAGTACGGAATTTTTGGGGCCTGTCATACCAAGATCTGTAACATAGCCCGTGCCCTTGGGCAGCACCCCGGCATCCGCAGTGGGAACATGGGTGTGCGTCCCCCACACCGCGCTGACCCGCCCGTCCAGCATATAGCCCATTGCCAGCTTCTCCGAGGTGGCCTCCGCGTGCAGCTCCACCAAAATCAGCTTGGTGTCCACTTCCTTCAGCAGCTTCTCTACCAGCAGGAAGGGGTTGTCCGGCGTGTAATCCATGCCGCAGCGGCCAATCAAATCGATCACCGCCACCGGACCGCATTTGCTTTCAAAAACCTTAATTCCCCTACCGGGAACTTGAGGAGCATAGTTGGCAGGCCGCAGGATCCTGCTGCAATCATCCAAATAAGGAACGATTTCCCTCTTGGAAAAGCTGTGATTGCCTAAGGTGATAACATCCGCTCCGGCATCCAGAATGTCCTCCGCCTGCTGAGGTGTAATTCCTACAGCACTGGCGTTTTCGCCGTTGACTACCACAAAGTCCGCCCCGGTCTGCCTTATCAAATACCGCAGCGACCGGCGAATCCGCTCCAGTCCGGGCGCACCTACCACATCGCCCACCGCTAATACCCTAAAATCCATGTTCTTCCCTCCGCATAAAATCCTTTTGTGTGGATAAACTAAAGCCATATGAACAGGTTAGTTACTCCGTACTGCACCACCGCAGCGATTAACAGCCACGGCATGAGTACAGCCAGCTCCATGCTTGTCCCGTATCCCCAGCCGGTCCGCGCCTGCTCCACAGTAAGCCAAACCGTCCAAAGCAAATGCACGGCATTGGTTCCGGCAAGCAGTGCGGTCAATATCCATCCTGTCGGCTTTCTCATCTAATCATCTTCTGATGTAATAACAATATCATAAATGTGCCCAAAATACAACGCCTTCCTCTCCTTGACACCATTCCACGCAGAAAAAAGGACAGCAAACAGCAGGAAATTAACTCTTGACAAGCAGAGTTATCCATGGTACAATATGCAGGCATCGAGGGGTGCGCCAAAATATCGCGGAGTAGAGCAGTTGGAAGCTCGTCGGGCTCATAACCCGGAGGTCGTAGGTTCGAGTCCTGCCTCCGCAACCAAAAAAATACCCGGTATTCGCTATGAATACCGGGATTTTTCTAACATTTTTAGTGGAAATGAAAATGGGCCAAAAGTCATTTTGGAACAACTTTGGAACAGTCGCCGCGAAAACTGAAATTTTGGAACACCGTCCGGGAACACCGGGCGGATTTTTTTATGCCTTCTTTCGGAGCAGCACATCCGCAATACACTCCGTTGCCCTGGCTTTGTTTTCTTCAATGATGTGGCTGTAAAAGTTTTCCGTGGTGTTTACGCTGGCGTGGCCCAGCTGCTTTGATACTGTCACAATATCCGTACCATTTGCCAGAAGGACGGAGGCCACCGTGTGCCGGAATGCGTGGGGATTGATATGGGGCAGATTGTGGCGGCGTGAAAAACTGTGGAGCCAGCCGGTGATGCTGTCCGGATTCATGTTGCTGCCATCGTCTGTGGTGAACACAAAGCCGGTATGCCGCCACCGGTCACCATTGGCAATCTGTAAACGGAGCTGTTCCCGCTTGTGCTGTCTCAGGAGGTTCATGGTTTCGCCGGGCAGATTCAGATAGCGGATATCGCTGGTTTTGGTGTTGCCCAGATAGGTGCCTTTACTTTTGGAGGAAACAAGGGCCTTATCGATTTTAACCCGGTTGTTTTCAAAATCCACCTTCTCCCATTGCAGACCCATGATCTCACCACGGCGGCAGCCGGTGACGATCAAAAGATGGGTAATGAGCTGCCATTTAAGCGGCTCCGTTTCCAGAGCATTGAGGATGGCGGCGATTTCTTCTGGCTGGAAGTAGTTGGGGTCGCGCTTCTCCACCTTTGGCGGCGTGGCCTTTGCCGCGGCATTGTAGGGGACAAGCATTTCCTTTTCTGCCTGCGTCAGTATAGTGGAGATCAAGCGGTGATGTTCCAGTACAGTTTTGTCAGACAGAGCATCGGTGTTCTTCTCCACCTTGAAGACCTCACCCACCTTCTTGCCCATAGCCTTTGCAATGGCCTCGGCCTTGTCCTCCCGGACTGGCTCACCCTTCACAGCTACGCCCACGGTGGCGGCAGAGATCCCGGCAGCTTCCGCAATGGATGCCCGGGATTTTTTGTTTTCCTTGAGCCATTTGGCAAGGTCGATTTTCGCAGTAGCAGATCCGCCACCGATGCGAAGCCCTGGCTCTGCAAGATTTTTATAAAATGCGTTCAGGTGCTGGGGGCGGAGGTCTGCCAGCTTGATATGACCAATGGCGGCGTTGATGCGCTCCAGCAGTCCGCGGTATCTGTCTAGAGTGGTAGGCCGGACACCGGTGCGCTCCTTCAGCTCGATTACATAGGTGGCGTATTCCTCAAAGCTTTGCTTGTTATCCAGAGAATAGCCCTGCTCTATGGATTTCTCAAACTCCACAGCGGCACGCTGGACGGCCTTCTGGGTTTGTCGTTCCGTCAATCCCTCCGGCGGTTTCCATGTCTTTTTGTGGGTGATGCGCTTACCGTTGATGTCAAAGCCATTAGAAACAATGAAACGGTACGAGATGCCACGCTTGCCCTCTATTTTCTCAATGTGAGCCATTTAGTCACCCCCATGATTCGCGGCGGTGTATTTTTCTATGAGATACCTTTCGATTTCTCTTGCTATCCTGATGCTTTTATGCTCAATAAATGCAGCAATCGGAACACTTGTATGTCCATGAGCCTGCAAATCTATTTCTCGTTCTTCGCTGAAATACCGTGAATCATAGCGCTTAATCCAGTCTGCGTAGTATTGCATGGGAATGTAATCTCGAATAATGGTATCTTTTTTGGAGTAAATAGCATCCAAAAGGTCATTTAGGCAATCCAAGTAGGGCTTACATCCGTTAATACTTATGGATTCGCTATCCGCGGTATTAGATAGCGCAGGTTTGCTTAGGTTCTCTTGCATGTGGTGCAATGTCAACACATTATCCTCGGACAGACCAGTATAGGCGATGACGGCTTGCGCTATTGCATCCGGCGTTTTAACATCGGATAATCCCAAAAGGTAGTCGGCTGACACGCCATAATGACGGGCAAGCCCTGAAATGATTTCGGCACCGGGGGTGCGTTTGTCATTCTCTATTTCGGATAAAGTAGACTTGGAAACGCCTGTGGCTTCTGCAACGGCACTGGTCGTTTCTTTTCCGTGCTGGTTATGAACTATGCGAGCATCCTTGAAGCGTTCGCCCATTGTAAGCCTTGGTTTGCAACATATTTCCATGGCGGTAATTGGCGCTTCCTTGCTACATTTGGACATAGGTATACCCTCCATGACTGTTCTGATTACAAAACGAATGATATTAGAGTTCTGAATACAATACCGAAAACTGAATATATGGCACGATGGCGAAAATGTTGTATAATCAGAACAAACAACATCAATGGTTCTGGAAACAGAATACCATGAGATGGAAAGAAAGTCAACAACAATTCATCAAGGAGGGCCGAGATAATGAACGAACATATTAAACGTTATGCCAAAGACAGAGGCGTAAAACTTTGGGAGGTGGCCTACCGCTACGGAATTACCGACGCAACTTTTTCCCGTAAACTACGCAGGGAGCTGCCCACCCAAGAGCAGGAAAAGATTATGGAAATTATCAATGAACTGGCAAAGGAAAAGGAGGGCCGCTGATGGCAGAATCCGACATTAACACTATTCCCAAGCTGGCACAGAGAGCCAAGGCGGACGGTCTGCCTATTTCAGAGTACACTATCCGCCGTTTGATTAGACAGGGTACAATCCCGGCTAGATACATAGGCCCCAAGGCGGTCGCATCTTATTCCGCTCTGGTCCGCTATTTCAGTTGTGAGGACGGATGTGATAATACATCCGCCACGATGTCAACGGTTTCGGGGATTCGCCGGGTCGAGCAGTAACGAGGGAGGATTCACACATGACACAGAATGAAAGAATTATCCGCCACCTGCGGGATTATGGCAGTATTAGCAGTATGGAGGCCGTACAGGAATATGGTATCATGCGGTTAGCCTCCCGGATTTCGGATCTAAAAAAAGCCGGTATCCCCATCCGTCGAGAAATGGTCGCTGGGAAGAATCGATATGGAGAGGCTACCAGCTATGCGCGGTACTCCATAGACCGGGGAGGCGTAAACTGATGGCGCAGAAAAGAATGTTTTCGCTTCAGGTGGTAGATACGGACAAATTCATGGATATGTCCACCAGCGCACAGGCGTTGTACTTTCACCTCGGGATGCACGGGGATGATGATGGTTTTGTATCATCTCCCCGGAAGATAGCCAGAGCCGCCGGGTGTAATGATGACGATATGAGGCTGTTGGCGGCCAAAGGCTTTATCATCCCCTTTGATAGCGGAGTGGTGGTTATAACCGACTGGAAAATCAATAACACCCTGAAAAACGACCGATACCAGCGTACGATTTATCAAGAGGAAATGGCTATGCTCCAGAATGATGCAAGCGGAAAATATTTGATTTCTTCCGGCATGGTTCCAGACCGATTCCAAAATAGTTCCAACTCGGAACCCCAACATAACATAACAGAACATAACATAACTAAGCAGAACAAAACGGAGGGTACAAAGGCGGACAAGCCGCCTACGCGCCCCCGTTTTATCCCTCCATCCGTCAAGGAAGTCCGGGCGTATTGCTTGGAGCAAGGATATTTGGCTATCGAACCGCAGCGTTTTGTAGATTACTACACAGCCAACGGCTGGAAGGTCGGCAAAAATCCCATGAAGGACTGGAAGGCGGCGGTGAGGACATGGAACGGAAAGGAGCAACCTAATGGAAAAATTGAATCTAAACCCCTTTGGACTGTCGGGACAACAGTATGACCCGATAGCCCTAGGTAAAATGAAGGCTGATACAGTCAATAAAACCCCCGGTAGCCTGACCGGGCATGAATGCCAGAAATGCCTCAATCGCGGAACAATCGCCATCCCTAGAGATGATGGCGGTATCTTTACCAGAGATTGCGACTGTATGAAAATTCGCCGGTGCGTCTGGGAAATGGAGAAATCAGGGCTGAAGAATATCATCAAGGAAAAGACTTTTGATGCCTTTACCGCCACAGAGGAGTGGCAAAAGGCTATCAAGGCGGGAGCTATGGCCTATGCGAACAATCTGGGCGGTTGGCTGCTATTTTGCGGTCAGCCGGGTAGCGGAAAAACCCACCTTTGTACGGCGGTATGCCGCCACCGCCTTTTAGCAGGTGATGAAGTGCGGTATATGCCGTGGCGGGATAAGATTGCAGAAATCAAAGCAATATCTTTGGATAATGAGCGTCGCGCGGAAATTCTGCAAGGATTCAAAACCGCCCAAATTCTATACATCGACGATCTATACAAGGTGGGTAGAGCGGCGGACGGTTCCAGCAATCCCACCGGGGCAGATATTGGCCTTGCTTTTGAGATCATCAACCACCGGTATATCAATCATCTCCCCACCATTGTTTCCACGGAGAAAACACCCCAAGAGCTGGTGGAGATTGACGAGGCAACCGGCAGCCGTATCATTGAGATGGCAGGCCACAATGTGTATTCGATTGGCAGGGATGCAAAACGAAATTACCGTTTGCGCGGAGTGGTAACCGTCTGACAAGGAGGAAAGCGTGGAAGAAAGAATTACCAGAGGCAAGGCGATCCGGCTAAAGTGTCTGGGCTGCTGCTGGTAACAGCGCAGAGGTACGCCGTTGCCCCGCCACTAAATGCCCATTGTGGAGGTATCGAATGGGCAATGAGAAACTTGGAGAAATCGGCGCAGATGCGAACGATTCACAGGAATAGGAGGATATTTCAAATGGCACTGTTTACTTATGAAATCGTAAAACCCATTGCTGTCCTGAGCGACAGCGGCACTCTCACCACGGAGCTGAACATTATCAGTTACAGCGGCAACGAGCCCAAATACGATCTGCGCAAGTGGCGCACCGGCAACGGCGAGAAGAAAATGCAGAAGGGTATTACCCTGACCCGCGAGGAACTGCTGGAACTGCGCAAGGTTCTGAACGAACTGGAGGAAATCTGACCAACAGATAGGTCGAAGGTCATTTTCATTGTTTTTAATTTTTGGGGCTGGGGAAATGAAAACACCCCCGGCCCTTTTTCTCCTACCCATAGGGGCCAGAAAGGACGGGGGATGTATGGTAAATAAGGAAACGGGCGGAGCGGAGCCGCCACAGGATCACCGGGCAATTCTGATACGGGGTATCACCCGGCAGCTCCAGAAGATGAACATGGACGATTTAAGGGAGGCATACACAGCGGTCAGTAAAATATCGGACAGGACAAAAAAGCCCATGTAGCAGGGATGATTTCTTTTTTAGGGAACGAAAGCGCGTGCATTATGTATTTCACCACATAATCAGACTTCCCCTAAAATAAGCCCGTAGCGCGTAATTTTTAAGAGAAGATATAAAGGGGTATACTTTATCGTCCAACCGAAAGTTATCTAAAAAGTGCGCAGGATGCACCATGTTTCATGGCTCAGAAAGGATATTTCACAGGACTATCCATGGGTGAAAAATGGGAGGACTATACTGTGAACAATGGGTCGATTCACGGGGGTATGGTAGACACACAAGGAGGGATTACAGGTGGTATCACCGGCACAGAGATATGCCACAGAACAGTATAAACGCAGGCATTACGACTTTACAGCGGTACGTTTACCGGCCGGACAGCGGCAGAAGTTGAAGGAATACGCATATAGCACAGGGCGTTCCATGTCTGGTCTGATCCTTCAGGCAATTCGGGAACTGCTGGAAAAGGAAGGGAATACTACAGTAGATGTTTGATGGGGTGCTGTTATCTGGCATTATTATTTTTTTGTCAGGTAGGCCCTGAAAAAGGGCCAGCCTCTTTTCTGCTACCCCCTCTGCTTACTTGCAAACGGCAACCCTTACCGCAAGTAACTTGGGAGTGTATGGAGTGGATGTGTCGTATATATCTCCCCGGTCGGCGAACACCCCGCCCGTTTTTCCGCTACCCCCTGGGGGAGGGTCGATCTATAACAGAACCGTATACCATACATACCACGCAGGCCGCCCGGAGTTAATGGAGTAGAGCAGGCAGCGCCAGCGGCGGCAACATAATCTTCTATTCTGGCGCGGAAAATGCGCAGATGCTAACAGAAAAACGAGTAACTTAAATTCAAAGGGCAAGGACATACCCCGAAACATTTACTCGAAATAACGCCGCTACGAGCCTTTACAGCCGCCACAGCCCACACAATAAATACACGAGGACACGAGAACAGCAAGCGCCCCCGCCACAGGTCACGAGGATCTGAGCGGGGGTCTTATGTTATTCTGTGGTAGCTTCGCCGTCTGCGATGCATTCCAACACATACTCACGCAACACTGCGTTGCTTGTCTTGCCCCGGGCTTCACAATATGCCTTGAATTTCTCGGCCTGTTCCTTCCTCACGCGGCAGGCAAGGCTTGCGATATTCTCACGATGGTATTTTGCTGCTGCTTTCTTCTGGGCATCAGATGGAGACATTGTACCACCTCCTTGTCATTATATAGTATAACACAACTTTCTATGTTTAACCATATAGAAAATGCACAAAATATATGGTTAACCTTTGTGCAACATCCCAACTTGATATATGGTTAACCATATGTTATTATAAAGCCAGAAAGAGAGCGGAACCCAATTTCAACACGGCCTGTTGTAACCGCCTAGCTAAACACAAAGGAGCCGCGGCAGCCGGAGAGACGGCAACCAAAAATCAAGGAGGAAAAACACAATGAGTATGAACGAACTGGAAACCAAATGCCGGGAGCTGCGCCAGCTCCAAGCCCTGATTGAGGAAGCCCAGGCAGAGGCCGAGGCAATCAAGGACGCAATTAAGGCCCACATGGGCGAAGCAGACACCGCCTACGCCGGGGAATACAAAATCACATGGAAGGCCGTGACGTCCTCCAGAATCGACACCACGGCCCTTAAAAAGGCAATGCCCGATGTGGCGCAGGCGTTCAGCCGGGAGACAACCACCCGCCGCTTCATCGTGGCATAAGAAAAGGCCCTTGCATCACCGCCGACCAAAGCACGATGCAAAGAGCCTAACACCAACCCACAAGGGGAGGCAATTACATTTTAGCATTGCCTCCCCTCCAAAGTCAAGGAGGAAAATATAATGGAAATCAAATTCACCGCACACGCAAAATACTCCGATGGGAGCATGAGCGATTGCAGATTCTTCAAAAGCGAAAAAGCCGTAGAAAAATGGGCCATCGATCAGATTGCCAAAGACGCGGGCGCAGTCGTTACGGTTTGGAAAGCCTTTTCAGCCGACATTCACTGCATTTATCAGGCACGGTCCAGATTGGAGGCAGCAGTATGCAGAAGCTAAATAGCACAATGATAAATTCACTCTTTGAGCGGGAAGCTGTATATATTGGCCGTGCAGATGTCGTTCCTGATTGGCGCGTTGTCCAACTGTTTGGGAGGGCTGCGGTGAGCTTTGCCAAACAGTTGGCTCCGGAGAGCTTTAACGGCTATGGCATCGGCAATTATACGGAGTTCTATCTGACTATCAGGGGATTCCAAATTGCTGCGACATATCACAACATCATAATCACAAAGGAGGAGCGCAGAGCTGCTGGCGCCACCATAGAATAAACAAAGCCGTGATTGCATCTGATCCGCCACGCCTCTGAATGAGTGTGGCGGACTTTGCCGTGTAGGATGAAAAAGTTTGGAACAATTTTGGAACACATCCGCCACAATATGATACCACATAGCGAAATGAAAAGTTGCGGAAATACAGGTATATGGAGACAAAACAGCATATAAATAAATGCGATTATATACGACGATACCAAAAAATTAGCTCTCATAACCCGGAGGTCGTAGGTTCGAGTCCTGCCTCCGCAACCAAAAAACCACCGTTTTCACTACGAAAACGGTGGTTTTTCTAACTTTTATCGTCAAAATACAGCGCCCAAAAACATGGGTCAACCATCTGACCCATACACTGACCCATAATAGGTTAGACTTTAGTGGACAAGGTAGCACAAAACAGCATCTAACGGCTCCAAAATCGAAAAAATCGGAATTTTCAAAACTTTTTTCAAACCGACTGGGTCAGTTATTTGTGTCCACATATTGGGTTTTACCAAACAAAATGAATCGCCCATGGGAGCAATACTTTGGTTGTTCCTATGGGCGGTTTGTGCGTTCAAAGGGGTTTATCTTGTTTACTTGTTTTGTTAGCTGCCGATTTTCGGTATCATATCCTACCGATTAACGGCATTGATTATTTGGCAATATTAACAGTTGAATAACGGCCATTTCTAAGCTAACATCACCAAAACTCAGGAGGTGGTGTTTATGCAGAATAATCCGTATGCTTGCTAACGCAGGTATGCGTTTTTTTATTTACCTTGATAAAAAAGAAGTGCTTTTCTCTCTATCTGCTGTTTTGGGATACAATATGATTACCAACACTATGGAGGGACGATTATGAAGGTCAACAAATTGACAAGCAAGGAAATTGAGAATTTTAAGGTTTACCTGCACCAAGAGGAAAAGAGTGGTGCGACACAGGAGAAGTATTTGCGTGATGTTCGGGCATTTTGTGCTTATGCAGCAGGTGCGGCGATTACCAAAGATATGGTCATGGGATGGAAGAAACAACTTCTGCAGGATGGCTATGCGGTGCGGTCCATCAATTCCATGCTGGCATCGGTCAACAGTCTGCTGGCGTTTTTGGGATGGCACG
>CAZAOL010000027.1:0-13772 GCA_964486785.1 uncultured Oscillospiraceae bacterium | reverse complement strand
CTGAGCCGGTCTGCAAAAAGTCTCGTCATTTCAGGCTGAACCGGGGTTTCCCCAGCATGTCGATTCAGCCCCGCTTTTCGCGCCGACTACTCCCTCTTCGAGGAAAATCATACCATACGACTATCCAGTTAGTCAAGGCAAACCGCAAAAAATATCAAAGCCGCCCTCCCCAAGGAGGGAGGACGGCTCAAGGTGGCGATAAACTAGTTTGTCATTCCGAGCGGCCTCCCCGCAATGACAGGGCAAGCAGGGTCGTAGGGCACGCATTTTATGCGTGCCGCGGACGAGCGATGCTCGCCCCTACGGGTGCTTTGAGGGATTGCCACGTCGGCCTGCGGCCTCCTCGCAATGGCAGGCCTTTTCTACAGTCTGACCCCTTAATCGGAAACCAATTCAACTAGTCAACTATCTGAAAGGTCATCCCTTCCACCTCGTCCGCCGCGTCCCGCAGGGTTTCCAGCAGAGCCTGTCCATAGCCTGTCAGCTCTCCGGCGTGGAGCACACAGATTTCCATAGGCGGAAGCTCCCCGGTCAAGCAGTCATACAGGGCATCCAAATTCCGCCCGTACCACTCCGGCAGGCCCAGCCGCTCCTGTAAATATGTATGGGCGGATGCCCGGTCGCTCATTTGGCGGCCGTCTAAAATCACCGTCATGGGTCCTCCTTACTGTACAATAGCGTAAAGCTCTCATAGTGGTCTGTGGTGTAGTAGATCAAACCGTCGTTGGAATACACAATCCGCTTACTGCCCCGGCTGCTGCGACCATTGGTATCAATATCACATTCATAGTATTGCCGCCCGGATGCCTTAGGAAGTAAGCCCTCCCGGTTTCCGAACTTGTCGCCGCCAATGGCACCGCCGGTTTTATACCGTTCCACACTGCCGCTTTTCCAGCCCAAAGCCTTGGCCTCGGATTTGGTGATGTAATTGGAGGGCAAATGTCCGTATACGTGCAGATACAGTCCCACGTCCTCGGCACTGTAGTACCAGCCGTCCTCATCTATCAAAACCACCGGGTCATCCGGTTCGGTAGGTTCTTCGGTTGGTTCGGTGGGAGCTTCCGTAGGCTCAGTGGGGACTTCCGTAGGCTCTGTAGGAGCGACCGTCGGTTCTGTAGGAGCGACTGTAGGCTCTGTAGGAGCGACCGTTGGTTCTGTAGGAGCGACTGTAGGCTCGGTAGGAACGACCGTCGGCTCTGTAGGAGCGACCGTCGGCACGGTGGCCTGTGTTTCCGTAGGCTTCTGTGTGGACTCCGTGGGTTTTGGGGCAGGCTCAGTGTCCTCTGTAGGATCCGTGAGCTGTGTGGTTGGCTCTGTATCCTCCCCGGTGCTGTCCGTGGGGTCTGTGGGAAAAGCGTCCTCGCCGGAGGCCGTATCCTCCGCAGCCTGTGTGCTGTCCTGCAGCACCTGCTCCGACCGTCCGGTATCCTCCGGCTGATCGTGATCTATTTGAAGAGCACAGCCTGCAAGGCCGAACAGCAGAGACAAGGCCAAAAGCAACGCAATCAGTCTTTGCATATGTCACCTCTATCATTCAGTTGGAAATATCATAGCATATTCCCTATATTTTTGGCAATACCCGAAGCACCGTATTTACAGCTCCCCGGAATCTATCACGGTATAGCCGGCATCCATCAACGCCTGCGCCAAAGTGCCCGCGCCGTCCACCAGTTTGCCGGAAAAGCTGCCGTCATAAACCTGCCGCGCACCGCAGGTAGGGCTTCGGGATTTGAGAATCGCGCACCCGATCTGCTCCCCCGCAAGCTGGCTTAAGATCTGCTCCACCGCCCCGCGCAGGGCGGCGTCCACATTGTTCCCGTCCCGGTCCAGCAGTACGCCATCCACGATTTCAATGGGGGTTCTGGGCACGCCCAGACCTGCCAGCACCTCCGGACAAACCGGGATAACCTCTTTGTCCTTCAAGAATTCCACAACGTTTTCGTCATAATTGTTCCCGCCGTTGTACTTGCAATTGTGTCCCAGCAGGCAGGCACTTACCACGACTTTCATTCCGTGACCTCCAGCAGCAGCCAGCCTTCGGCGAATCCGCCCCGCTCCCGCGCCTTTTCCTTCCGTACCCGCTCCAGCTCCTCTACGGTATAGCCCCGGGCAGCGGCTGCGGCGTACAGCACCTCCAATAGGTCTGCCAGCTCCTCTATATTTTGATCCCGACGGTATTCCGCCAGCTCCTCGTTCAGCTTCTCGTCCACCCGGCTCAGGTATTCCTCCGGAGAAAGCTTGCGGACGGTACATTGCTTTCCGCTGGCTTCAATGATTTCAGGAATCCGGTCACGCACCAGCTTATCGTATTTTTTTACAGCCATTTCATTTCTCCTAAATACAAATCATGTCACCTGTGGTCAGGGGCTTTACCTTTTCTCCCAAATACCGCCCCAGCAGCGCAAGCTGCCCTTCGCCGGTACAGTGTCCCGCATAAAATACGGTGGAACAGGCTTTCAGCTCCCGCGCCAGGGCATACAGGCTCTGCTGCTCCATATTCCTCAAGTGCAGACCGCCAACCAGCACGTCCGGCTGAAGCCAATGCAGGATATTTTGGACTCCCCTGTGGGCGCAGCCGGTGAAGCAGATCCGCTTCCCCTTTTCCTCCAGCACCAAATATTGCTCATGGCAAAAATCATCCGGCAGCCGCTGTCCTTCCAGCTCCGTTTGCAGCCCGTCCGGCGCAGGCGGACAGGGGCTTTCCAGGCCGTTTCCCGTGAGCAGGCAGCAGCCGTCCCCCAGCTCCATACGGTCTCCCACCGCCGTCAATCGGGGGTGTCCTGCCAAGGCAGGGTCAATGCCGATGTATGCACCTGCCCCGTTGTAATGGGGGCGCAAGGCGTGGCGGCTGAGATACACCTTCGCTTTTTCATTGACCTCCAAAAAACGGCGCAGCCCGCCGCCGTGGTCGTAATGTCCGTGGGAAAGCACGGCAATATCCACCCGGCTCAGGTCAACTCCCATTCTTTGGGCATTGCTTGCAAAGGCGTCCGTCTGCCCCATATCAAAAAGGATTCGCCGCTCCCCCGCTTCTATATACAGGCTCAGGCCATGCTCGCGGGAAAGCTCCGGATGGCAGGAGGTATTCTCCACCAGCACCCAAATTTTCATTCCATTCTCTCCAATCCCACGACATTCCGCCGTTCCATGATCAGAGTATCCCGCCAAACGCCGAAAATGTCCTGTGCGATCTTCTCCCGGTAGCCGATGGGGCGAAAGCCGCAGCTTTCATGCAGGCGGACGCTGGCGACATTCTCCGGATAGATGGAGGAATACAGCGTCCAGTATCCGGCCTTTTCCGTTTCCTCACAAAGCCGGACTAAAAGTGCCTTACCGATGCCCTGTCCCACAAAGTCCAGATCCACATATACGCTCACCTCCACCACGCCCCGAAAATGCGCCTTGGTAGAAGTGGGAGAAATCACCGCGAAGCCCACAACCAGTCCGTCCCGCTCAAAAACCAGACGGCAGTCCGGTAAATGCTCCGCGTCCCATTGCTCATAGGGCGGGCAGGTGGCGTTAAAGGTCGCCGCTCCCGTTTTCAGGCTTTGGCAATAAATCTCCTCCACCCGTGTCCAGTCCGCTTTCCGCATTGCTCTAACCATAATTCTTCTCCGCTTCTGTGTTTTTTTCAGTATAACACATCCCCGCCCCCGATGCAATGGGACAGCTTTTTTCTTTCGTTTACAGAAAGTTGGTTTACATTTCTCACAAAGGATGATACAATGTATCTCACACCCGTGAAAGGAGGCGAAGCTGTGCGAAAGCTTATTAAATATGTTTGGAACGTATTCCGCAAGGGCGATTTGGTTCTGCTGCTTTTCTGCCTTTTAGCCTCCGTTTTTGGCTGTGTCGCCATTGCCAGTGCCACCGCACACACCGGCTCCTCCCGCTATTTGATTGTCCAAATCGGCGCGATCGCGCTGGGCGTGATTTCCTATGTGGCGGTATCCGCGGTGGATTTGGATTTTATCTCCGAGCATCGGGGCGTACTGGTGATTTTTAATATCTTTCTGCTTTTGCTGCTGATTCCCTTTGGCGAGGACTTCGATTCCGGCAACCGAAGCTGGCTGAATCTCCCCCTCATACCCTTCAGCATCCAGCCCGCCGAGCTTTGTAAAATCACCTTCGTGCTGATTTTGGCATCGGTGATGGCATCTTACCAGCAGCGGCTGTCCTCTTTGCGCTCGGTGTTTACTATGGGCTTCCATTTGGCACTGCTGGTGGGACTGAACCTGATTCTCTCCAAGGACGCCGGTGTGTCTTTGATCTTCGTATTCATCTTCATTGGCATGGCGATCGCCGGCGGTATAAGCTGGTGGTGGATCGGCGGGGGCTTCGTCGCGCTGGGCGCGGCAGTTCCCCTGCTGTGGAAATACTTCATGAGTGAACGTCAGAAAAAACGCTTTTTGGTGCTTTTCGACCCTTCCATCGACCCCACCGGCATCGATGAACGCTACCACATGAAGCGCAGCCTGCTATCCCTCACCGGCGGCGGTCTGACCGGGCAGGGACTGTTTCAGGGCAACCGCACCCAAATCGGCGCGCTGCCCGCCCAGCATACCGACTACATCTTCTCCGCCATCGGCGAGGAGCTGGGCTTTGTGGGCTGTGCGCTGGTGCTGATCCTGCTGATCGCGATTGTCATCCGAATCATCAATGTAGGTGCCAGAAGTCAGAATTTCCTGCGAAAAATGGTGTGCTTCGGCTCTGCCATGGCACTGATCTTCCAGATTTGCAGCAACGTGGGTATGTGCATCGGTGTCACTCCGGTTATCGGCCTGACCCTGCCCTTCATCAGCTACGGCGGCAGCTCTATCGTGTCTCTGTTTGCCATGCTGGGTCTGGTGTCCGGCGTCCACGCCCGCCCCTCTCCCAAAAAGCACGAGCTGTATATCCGCCCCCATCGATAACCACGCCTTGCCCCCCTCATTTATAAGGGGGGGCAGATTGTCAATAAAGTAATATGTCATTCCGACCGAGCTGCGCCGCGCAGCGGATTTAAATCCTAATGATTGCCGGTGGCAATCATACAACTATTCATGCGCAGCGAGCGGAGGAATCCGCTTCCTAATTGTTTATTTTTCCTTGGAAATACAGTTACAATATTTAGGAAAACGGATTGCCACGTCGGCCTACGGCCTCCTCGCAATGACAGGTTTTTTCTACAGTCTGGGCCGGGGGGAGTACAACTGTACACTTCACCGAACTCCCCCAGTCAAAAATCAGAGATTTTTGCCAGCCCCCTCTTAAAAGCGAGGACCAAGGCAATGCCCCGGCAGATTTTTTCTGCCGGGGCGTCGTTTTATTCCTTTAACAGATCCGCCAAGGTGATCCCTTCAAAAAAATCGTCGATCATCCGATCCAGACGCTCCCACATGGGCAGCGTATGGCAGCAGGTGGCGCGGGCACAGGCCGCCGGGCCTTGGGTGGTGCAGGACACCGTGGCAAGGCT
The DNA here is from genome assembly GCA_964486785.1 of uncultured Oscillospiraceae bacterium. Classification (GTDB taxonomy): domain Bacteria; phylum Bacillota; class Clostridia; order Oscillospirales; family Oscillospiraceae; genus Faecousia. The sequence goes on along the minus strand of CAZAOL010000027.1, from coordinate 8,317 downwards.
GCCCTCCGTCAGCTTCAAAATGCTGCCCACGGTATAAGCCGAGGTGGGACGGTTCAGCCGGTAGCCGCCGCCCTTTCCGTGGGCGGCATCCACCATATCCGCCTTGGACAGGGTGGTCATGATGGCTTCCAAATACTTTTGAGAGATCCCCTCCGCCTCCGCGATCTGCTTCAGGGGGATGTAATCCTCCGCGCGCTCCTGCGCCAAATAGACCATCACCCGCAGGGCATAACGTCCCTTTGTCGATACGATCATAGGCTTAGTGGCAATGGTCGCAGTGGTCGCAATCCGGGAACATCCCCTCGTCATAGGGGATATTGTTGCGAACATAGTAGTCCTTCAAGGCGTTTTTAATGGCCTCCTCCGCCAGCACCGAGCAGTGCAGCTTATGGGCGGGCAGACCGTCCAACGCCTCCGCCACCGCGCGATTGGTCAACGCCATGGCCTCATGGATGGACTTTCCCTTGATCATCTCCGTGGCCATGGAGCTGGAGGCGATCGCCGAGCCGCAGCCAAAGGTTTCAAACTTTACATCCACGATGATGTCATTTTCAATTTTCAGATAGATTTTCATGATATCGCCGCATTTGGCGTTGCCCACTTCGCCCACGCCGTCGGCATCCTCAATGACGCCCACATTCCGGGGATGGGTGAAATGATCCATTACCTTTTCGCTGTATAATGCCATAGCTTATCTCTCCTATTACAAAATATATTGCCGCTTGCCGTTTTGCAGATCCCGCCACACCGGGGAAATGCCCCGCAGATACGCCACCACCTCCGGCACAGCCGTCAGGATGTGGTCGATTTCTTCCTCAGTATTGTATTCGCTCAGACTCAGCCGCAGCGAGCCATGGGCAACGTCATGCACCCGCCCAATCGCCAGCAGCACATGGCTGGGATCTAACGATCCGCTGGTGCAGGCAGAGCCGGAGGAGGCGCAAACCCCCTTCATGTCCAAAAGCAGCAGAAGGCTCTCACCCTCGATGCCCTCGAAGCAGAAGCTCACATTGCCGGGCAGACGGTTCACCGGGTCGCCGTTCAGGGCGCAGTGAGGGATCTTGCTCAGCCCATCGATCAGCCTGTCCCGCATAGCCGTGACCTTACGGGTGTTTTCCTCCATATGGGCACAGGCATCCTCCAACGCCGCCACCATACCGCAGATCGCGGCAAGGTTCTCCGTGCCGGCACGCTTGCCCCGCTCCTGTGCGCCGCCCTCGATCACATTGGCAAGGGGGAAGCCCCGGCGGCAATACAGCGCGCCCACGCCCTTCGGGCCGTGGAACTTGTGTCCGGACAGGCTTAAAAGGTCGATATTCTGCGCCTTCACATCTATTTGCAGATGCCCCACCGCCTGTACCGCGTCGGTATGGAAGGGAACGCCCGCAGCCTTGCACACCCCGCCGATTTCGGCAATGGGCAGCACAGAGCCGATTTCATTGTTGGCATACATAGCGGTGACCAGACAGGTATCCTCCCGAATGGCCTCCTCCACCTGCCGCGCAGTCACATTGTGACCGTCCTGAACGCTGAGCAGCGTCACCTCAAAGCCCTCTTTTTCCAGCCGCTGCAAGGTGTGCAACACGGCATGGTGCTCAAAAGCGGTGGAGATGATGTGCTTTTTCCCCTTCCGTGCGCCTAAGCGGGCGGCGGAGAGGATTGCCTGATTGTCCGCCTCGCTGCCGCCGGAGGTGAAATAGACCTCCCTCGGTTCGCAGCCTAAGCAGGCAGCCACTCTGGCACGGGCATCCTCCAACGCCTCCTTGGCCTCCTGACCCACGGAGTGCAGACTGGAGGGGTTTCCGTAAATATTTTCAAGGTATGGAAGCATGGCATCGATTGCCACCCGGCTCATTTTCGTGGTGGCAGCGTTGTCCGCATAAACCTGCATGAATATTCCTCCGTTCTTTACCTAGTTGTTCTGTAGGTAATATACCACTTATTACCTACTATGTCAATAGGCAGTATCGCTTATGCAGGGGAGGGTCACCCCTCCCCTATTATCGGTTTACTTATACGCGGAAAGACCCGGCGCGTCCTTTGCAAGCTGAGCCGCCTGATACAGCAGCTTCGCCGCCGCGCCACGGCTCAAAGCGTCCACAGTAAGCGTGATGCCGTTCTGCGCCATGGCGGTGATCGCGGTATCCGCCCAGGCGGGAAATTCGCTGTCGTTCTCCTTGCCCTGAGCTACGGTGGACACAGGCAGCTCCAGCGCGTTTTGCAGCAGCAGCGCCGCCTCCGCCCCGGTAATCGGCTCATTGGCCTGGAAGCTGTCACCGTAAGGCCAGCCGGCACTCATACCCGTCCGCAACGCCGCCGCCAAATAGGGCTTCAGCCAGTCGGGCGCGTCATCGGTAAAGCCGGTATAGGATGCCTCCTCATCCACAGGGATGTCCAGAGCCTTTACCAGCATGGTCAAAAATTCGCCCCGGCTGACGGTTTTTTCCGGCTGGAAGCACAGATTACCGCCTACCTGCTCTCCCACAAACAGTCCGGTTTGCATCATCCACTCCGCGGCAAATCGGCAATCCAAGCCCACGGTGTCGGTATACTGCTCCGCAGAGGTGGGCTTCAAGATTTGAATGGTCACCGTTGCCTCCCGGGATACCTTTCCGGCAGGGTCGGTGGCGGTGTAGGTGAAGGAATCCGTGCCCACCTTATTTTTCTTTGGGGAATAAAGGAATGAGCCGTCTTCCCGCACAATCACTGAGCCCCGCTTGGGCTGACGGGTGACGGTATAGGTCAGTTTTTCGCCTTCCGGGTCAGTGACCTTCAGTTGACCTTCGTTGGGCAGATTTTTGTAGGTTTCCACGGCGGAATCCTCCGCCACCGGTGCTTGATTCACCTTTCCGCGAATGGAAATGGTCATTTCCGCCGCAGGCTCTACCCGGTTTTCATAGATGGGCAGATAGGTGACGGTGGCCTGTGCGTCCTCCTCTGTCAACAGCGGCTGGAAGGTGAGCTTGGATAGCTGCTCCGTCGTGAGGATGTCCCCGGAGCAGACCACCCGGGTGCCCAGCAGCACCGTGCCTGCGGTGCTGTCCGGCAAGCCGGTGACACAGACCCCGACCAGTCCCTCATTTTCAGAAAAATCCTGATTGGTAAAGCAGTAAACAGCATCGCAGTCCACCTCGGCGGCAATTGCGACACCCACCAGCCCCAACGCCATGGCAGCGCACAGAGCAAGGCAAAGGATGCGTTTGCGGGTCATAAATGATAATACCTCCTGTATTTCGTGTTCGCTCCTAGTGTTTGCCGGAGCAGGAGAAAATATGCAGGATTGCCTGTTCTTTTCCGCGGAAGAAAATAGGACTTGCGTATCCTGCCTTTTCCATGTATAATGTTACAAAACAGTTACATTGGAGGATACATTTTATGCTCCCCAAAGGAAAACAGCTCCTTGCTCTGGCTTTGGCTGTATTACTGACGGCAGCCTTGGCCACGCCGGCCACTGCCCTGAGCTACGACGGCTCTGCCGCCTATGAGTCAGGCAAATACTACCGTGCCCTGACGCAGGTAGCCCTTACCGGCGATGCCCCCACGGATATTGTCAACGTCGCCCTGTCCCAAGTGGGCTATCAGGAGGGCGGTGCCAGTGCTCAGCTTTCCGGCGAGGTGTACGGCGGTGTGAACTTTACCGAGTACGGCTACTGGTACGGCGCGCAGGATATGTGGTGCGCCATGTTTGTGTCATGGTGCGCGGATGTGGCGGGTATCTCCACTTCGGTAATTCCCAGCCATGCTTACACCCCCGACGGGCTGGCGTGGTTTCGCAACCGTGGGCTTGCCCACAGCCGTGAGGACGTTGCCAGCGGCAAGTATGTGCCCCAGCCGGGCGATTTGATCTATTTCTGCTCCAGCCGGAACACCAACCGCACAAATCATGTGGGCATCGTTACCGGCTACTCCGACGGTCAAATCTACACCGTGGAGGGCAATATCGGCTCCAGCTCGGTCTACAGCAACGGCGGCATGGTGTCTACCATGAGCTATCCCGTTACCAATACTTATATTGTGGCAGTCTGCTCTCCGGCCTATACCCAAGGGCTTGAGCGTACCGCCTCTCCCCTTCCTTCCCTGTGTCAGGCCGTACGTGCCGCCGAGGGCGCGGACTATGACCATGTGAGCACCGCCTACGGCGACAGCCTGTGCGTTGGCATTGGACTGTGGTACGGCGGACGGGCCATGGAGCTGCTTCGATCCATTTATGAAGCAGACCCCGCCGGCTTTGAAAAGCTGGACACCGCCGGTATTTATGAGGATTTGGAAAACGCGGACTGGAGCCGCTACACTCCCGACGGGGAAAAGGCAGAATGTATCCGGCAGCTTCTTTCCTCCGATGCCGGACAAAAGGCGCAGGATGACCTGCTGGAGCGGCAGCTTTCCGAGCTTCTGAGCGAAGCGAAGGAAAACGCCGTCACCGATTACGACGCACAGCTTCTGTACTGCCTGCTTTCCTACGTGGGCGGACGCCCGGCAGCGGAAAGTCTGCTGACGGAGCTGCAAGGCGACCCCACTCCGGAGGAGCTGCTGGATGCCCTGAGCCAGTCCCGCTATCGCCACCTGTCCACCGTGGCGCAAATGCTGTGGTGATTTCCTGCGGCTTCTTATCGCGATAAATGAACCGTATTGTAGGGTCGGGGAAGCATCCTAGCCCCCCGCATTTATGAGGGGGGTGGCTTCGTTGAAAACGAAGCCGGGGGGAGCAAAGAACGCACACCCTACCGAACTCCCCCAGTCAGCTTCGCTGACAGCCCCCTCTTAAAAGCGGGGGCCAAGGGTGCGGCGCAGCCGCATATGCCCTCCCCCGAGGGGAGGGTGCCGCCAACGGCGGCGGGAGGGGAATGGCGACAGGCTTCACTTTTGGAGGAAGACTGTTACATAGCGGAAATATTTGGATTGCCGCCCGCGTTCCCCTTCCGCCCCCCTTCGGGAGCACCTTCCCCCAGGGGGGAAGGTATGGGCGCGGCGCGAAAATATTAAACTTTGGTTCTATAATAAATACAAATGCCCCCTGCGGGCGGTTTTGAGAGCCGCTCACAGGGGGCATATTTTAACAATTGGGTGGACGTTGACTTTCGTCCCCGGGTGTGATATAACCGAAGCAAGCTATCATCAGGAGGACACTTATGGATCAACGTTTTTCCCGCACCGAAGCACTGCTGGGCCACGCCGCCATGGCGCGGCTGTCGGATGCCCGTGTAGCGGTATTCGGACTGGGCGGTGTGGGCGGCTACGCGGTGGAGGCTTTGGCTCGCAGCGGTATCGGCACGCTGGATCTGTTTGACCACGACACCGTCAGCCTGACCAATCTCAACCGCCAGCTTTTGGCAACTCAGGATACCATCGGTCAGTACAAGGTGGACGCCGCGAAAGCGCGGATCGCGTCCATTTCTCCCGACACCGTGGTAAATGCCCATCGGGTGTTCTACACGCCGGAGACTGCCGAAGACTTCCCCTTTTCCCAATATGATCATATCATTGATGCCATCGACACCGTCACCGGCAAGCTGTGCATCATCCAGCACGCCATAGAAGCGGGCGTGCCCGTAATTAGCTGCATGGGCACAGGCAACAAGCTGGATGCCACCCGTCTAGAGGTCACGGACATCTCCAAAACCTCCGGCTGTCCCCTTGCCCGAATCATGCGTAAGGAGCTTCGCAAGCGAGGGATCCACCACCTGAAGGTGGTCTACTCCACCGAAGAAGCCCTGACGCCCGAGGGCACGCAGGAAGAAGCCGAAGCTTTGGGCAAGCGCACCATTCCCGGCAGCGCGCCCTTTGTTCCCGGCGCGGCGGGACTGATCCTTGCCGGAGAGGTCATTCGGGATCTTTCGAGATCACGGTAAGCTGCTCCGGTGTGGCTCTGGTCTTGAATTGCAGCTCCTGATGCTTGATGCTCACAGTAGTTCCCGGCGCGATGGAGCGGGTGATAAAGGCGTTAGAGCCAATCACGCAATCGTGACCGATCACCGTGTCGCCGCCTAAAATAGACGCGCCGGCATAAATGGTCACATTATCCTCAATGGTGGGATGGCGGCGTTTGCCCCGCAGGCTTTGACCGCCCCGGGTGGAAAGCGCACCCAAAGTCACGCCCTGATACAGCTTCACATTCTCGCCGATCACCGTGGTTTCACCCACCACGATGCCCGTGCCGTGGTCGATGAAGAAGTAGTTCCCCACCGTCGCGCCGGGATGAAGATCGATACCGGTGACGCTGTGGGCGTGCTCTGTCATCATTCTGGGCAGCATGGGAACACCCAGCTCATACAGCACATGAGCCAGCCGGTAGACCGTAATGGCAAACAGCCCCGGATAGGAGAAGATCACTTCATCCTTTCCCGTAGCGGCGGGGTCGCCGTCGTAGGCCGCCTGCAGATCGGTATCCACCATGGCCCGCACCTGCGGGATCCTCTGGAAAAACGCCACGCACAGCTCCTGCGCCCGCGCCCGTGCCGTGTCCGGCTCCGCCCCCGCGCCCTGCAGCACCAGAACCATCTGCTCCGTCAGGTTGAAGGCAACGTCCTCGATCAGCATGGACAGATTGTGCTTGACGTTGTAGCCCCGGTAGTTCTTATCCCGGAAATAGCCGGGGAAGATGATCCGCCGCAGCTTTCCGATCAACTCTACCAGCACATCCTTGTCAGGATGCCGGTAGATGTCCACCTGATCGATGTCCCGGCCCTTGCTTTGATCTTCCAAAATCGCGTCCACTGCGGATGCAATTTTCTTTTCAAATTCCGTCATACAATTCCCTCCCAAATTGAATTCCCTGTCATTCTGAGCGGAGGGCGAAGCCCGAAGCCGAAGAATCTCGCATTACTATGCCGCACAATAAATATTCGGCGCAAAGATCCTTTGCCTCGCTACGCCCGCTCAGGACGACAAATTTTTGCATTTTCGCAACAATGCAAAAAGAGGTATTGGCTTTCTATATTTTATACCACACCCTATCGTATGCTGTCAATCAACAAGGAGGTATTTTCATGAAGAACATTTGTCGCTGTGTGGACGAACTCATTGGAAAAACGCCCCTTTTGGAGCTGTGCAATCTGAAACGGAATCTGGCTTTGCAGGCCACGGTTCTGGCAAAACTGGAATATCTGAACCCCGCCGGATCTGTGAAGGATCGGGTAGCGAAGGCCATGCTGGACGACGCGGAGCGTCGGGGCGTGCTAAAGCCCGGCGGCACGGTGATCGAGCCCACCTCCGGCAACACCGGAATCGGTCTGTGCGCCGTAGCCGCCGCCCGGGGCTACAGGGCAATCATCGTTATGCCCGACTCCATGAGTGCCGAACGGATCTCTCTGATGAAGGCCTACGGCGCGCGGGTGGTGCTGACCCCCGGCGTGGAAGGGATGTCCGGGGCGATCGCCAAGGCGGAGGCAATTGCCAAAGAAACACCCGGCAGCTTTCTTGCCGGTCAATTTGACAATCCCGCCAATCCTCAGTCTCATTACGATACCACCGGCCCTGAGATCTGGCAGGCCACCCAGGGCAAGGTGGACGCTTTCGTCGCCGGCATCGGCACGGGCGGAACCATTACCGGCACAGGACGCTATTTGCGGGAGCAAAACCCCGCCATCGAAATCCTGGGGGTAGAGCCTGCCGGCTCTCCTGTCCTGTCCCAAGGTAAGGCGGGCAAGCACGGTCTGCAAGGCATCGGCGCGGGGTTTGTTCCTAAGGTACTGGACACCACAGTGTATGACCGTCTGATCACCGTCACCGAGGAGGATGCCTACGCCGCCGCCCGGCTGCTGGGCAAAACCGAGGGCGTTTTGGTGGGGATCTCCTCCGGCGCGGCACTCCACGCCGCCTTGGAGCTGGCTGCCCAGCCGGAAAACGCGGGAAAGAATATCGTTGTGCTGCTGCCGGACACCGGCGACCGCTATTTGTCCACCGGCCTGTTTGGCTAATACTGTTATTGCTGTAAAAAAGTCTGTCATTCTGAGCGACCCTGAGCGAAGCCGAATGGGAGTCGAAGAATCCGTTCTCCCTTCGTGCAATCCGTTTTAAGAGAACGGGTCCTCACGTCGCTTCGCTCCTCAGGACGACACGCTTTTTCGCTTATCGTGGTGTAGCTATACATGAGGATTTTCGCACCCATCATATTCGCTCATAATTACTCAATATCGCTCATATCAACATAGCGTTGGGTTTTGTACCGCGGGAAGATGCACCTCGATAAACGAATGTAGGGACCGGCGTCACAGTCTGTCAAAGAAGCACTTTGCGACGGAGTCCCATCCCTTCCCCCCGGGAGTGGTGCTCCGCGCAGCGAATCTATAATCTTAATGATTGCCGGTGGCAATCATAC
>CAZAOL010000026.1:0-13907 GCA_964486785.1 uncultured Oscillospiraceae bacterium | reverse complement strand
ACGAGGACAACTGCATGGTAGACGTTGCCAAGTTCTACATGGAGTTCATCTGCGACGAGTCCTGCGGCAAGTGCTCCCCCTGCCGGATCGGCACCAAGCGGATGCTGGAGATCCTCACCCGGATTACCGACGGTGTGGGCACCATGCAGGATCTGGAGGAGCTGGAGGAGCTGGGCACCACCGTACAGGCCAACTCCCTGTGCGCACTGGGTCAGACCGCTGCCAACCCCATCATCTCCACCCTGAAGCATTTCCGGGATGAGTACATCGCCCACATCGTGGACAAGAAGTGTCCCGCCAAGGTCTGCAAGAACCTGATGCAGTACAGCATCATTCAGGACAAGTGCGTTGGCTGCGGTATGTGTGTCAAGGCCTGCCCCGCGGATGCGATTTATAAGACCGACTACACCGCTCCCGGCAAGAAGCTGCCTTCTTACCAGATCGACGCTCAGAAGTGCGTCAAGTGCGGTGCTTGTATCGCCACCTGCCGTCTTAAGGCCATCGTGAAGAAGTGATCAGGAGGATGAGATATGTCTAAGGTAAATATCAAAATTGAGGGCATCTCCTATCAGGTCGATGCCGGCATGACCATTTTGGAAGCCGCCAAGGCCTGCGGCTATGAGATTCCCTCCCTGTGCGCGTTTAATCACGGCGAATGTTCCAACGGTTCCTGCCGTGTATGCCTGGTAGAGGTCAAGGGCGCGAGAGGTCTGGTGGCCTCCTGTGTCTACCCCGTCAACGAAGGCATGGAGATCATCCTCTCCAGCCCCAAGGCTGTGGAAGCCCGCCGGTCTTCCGTGGAGCTGCTGCTGTCCAACCACAATCAAAACTGCCAGCAGTGCGACAAGAACGGTCAGTGCGAGCTGCTGCACGTAGCCAGCGTTACCGGTGCCCGTGAGGGCCGGTATCAGGGCACCAAGACCCCTGTCACCTACGACGAGCTGACCCCCACCATCGTGCGGGATACCTCCAAGTGCATCCTCTGCGGCCGTTGTGTCGCCCGGTGTAAGAATGCTCACGGCGAGGATATGGGTATTCTCGGCTTTGAAAACCGTGGCTTCCGCACCATCGTTGCTCCCGCGGAGAACAGAAGCTTCATCAACTCCCCCTGCATTATGTGCGGCCAGTGTATCAACGTCTGCCCCACCGGCGCGTTGATGGAGAAGTCCGAGATTGGCCGGGTAGATGCCGCTATGAAGGCCGGCAAGTACGTGGTGGTTCAGACTGCTCCCGCCGTCCGCGCCGCTTTGGGCGAGGAATTCGGCATGAAGATCGGCACCCCCGTTACCGGCAAGATGGTAGCAGCCCTTCGCCGCCTTGGCTTTAAGAAGGTTTTCGATACCAACTTCGCCGCTGACCTGACCATTATGGAGGAAGGCACCGAGCTGCTGAACCGCCTGCAGAACGGCGGCAAGCTGCCCATGATCACCTCCTGCTCCCCCGGCTGGGTCAACTACGCCGAGTATAACTACGGCGACCTGCTGCCCCACCTGTCCACCTGCAAGTCCCCCCACCAGATGTTCGGCGCGATCTTGAAGACCTACTACGCCGAGAAGATCGGTGTGGATCCCAAGGATATGTTCGTGGTGTCCATTATGCCCTGCTCCTGCAAGAAGTACGAGAAGGAACGGGAGCAGATGATCACCAACGGTCTTGCCGATGTGGACGCTGTGCTGACCACCCGTGAGCTGGGTCGTCTGATTCGCAGAGCCGGCATCAACTTCGCGAAGCTTCCCGACGAGGACTTTGATACCGATATCGTTCACGATTACTCCGGCGCCGGCGTGATCTTCGGCGTTACCGGCGGCGTTATGGAAGCTGCCCTGCGTACCGTTTACTTTGTCCTCACCGGCAAGGAATACGGCAAGATCAACTTCACCGAGGTTCGCGGCCTGGAGGGCATCCGGGAGGCTGCGTTGGATATCGACGGCACCACCGTCTGTGTCGCTGTCGCCAACGGTATGAAGAATGCCAAGGTGCTGCTGGACGAGATCCGTGCCGGCAAGTCCAAGTATCAGTTCATTGAGATCATGGGCTGCCCCGGCGGCTGCATCAACGGCGGCGGTCAGCCTTACGTGCGGGATGTGTTCCTGCCCAACGAGGATGACGACATCATGGACACTTACATTCAGAAGAGAGCCGCGGCTCTGTACTCTGAAGACGAGCGTCAGGTGATCCGCCAGTCCCACAACAATCCTCAGATCAAGCAGCTTTACCACGAGTATCTGGGCAAGCCCAATTCTCATAAGGCTCACGAGCTGCTGCACACCACCTACAGTGCACGGGTGGGCTTCAACGACTGATAATCCCATACCAAAAGGCCTGAAGCAACCGCTTCAGGCCTTTTCATTACGCAAAGGCTTCCCCCGCCCCATACCTTCCCCCGAGGGGCAATGTCATTAAGTTGAAAGCCCTTGTCATTCTGAGCCTGCGTCAGCAGGCGTGAGAATCCGTTCTAAAAGGGCATTACGGATTGCCACGCCCCTTCGGTGCTCGCAATGACATCCTAAACTTAATGACATTGCCCCCGGGGGAGGGCATATGCGGCGCGGTTGGCTTGCCCGCCCATTTTGCATGATAACTAAAAAAAGGCGCGTTGCAAATCTCATTTTGCAACGCACCCTTTTTTCATTGAATATTATACGCCAAACAGCAGCCAAATCAGGATGTAGGCGGGCACTATCGCCGCCAGCGTGAAGGGGATACCGATCTTGAAGAAATCCTTATTGGCAACCTCATGGCCTTCCTTCCGCAGGATGCCGATGCCGGTGATGTTGGCAGACGCGCCGATGGGTGTGCAGTTACCGCCCAAGGTAGCTCCGGACAGCAGGCCGAAATACAGCGCGGTGGAATCGATGCCCATTTCGGTGGCAATTCCGGCGATAACGGGGATCATGGTAGCCACATAGGGAATGTTGTCGATAAACGCGGAGATCAGCACCGACGCCCACACAATGATGGTGTACATCAGGAAGGGGCTGCCCGCGCCCAACTTTGCCAGAAGCTGAGCCAACGCGTCGATCACACCCTCATGAGAGATGCCGCCGATCATCAGGAACAGACCCACCAGCAGCCCCAGCGTTTCAAAGTCGATGGCCTTCAGAGGCCCAGTGATGGCGGAGAGATTCTTGTTTTTGGCGAAGTTGAACATCAGGCCCACCACCAGCAGGCAGCAGCAGATGATGCCGTTTATTTCCGCAGGCAGATTCCAGCTATCGGGAGCGAAGGAGGCGAGGATCAGCAGTCCGATCGCGCCAAACAGCAGCACAGTGGGAATATAGTCGGTGACCTCCGTCATCTGACCGCCCTTGGGAATCGCGCCCTTTTCCTTGCGGAAAACGAAGTACACGATCAAGGCGGACAGCACCGCGCCCAGCTCCACAACGAAGAACATGGAGATCTTACCCTTGTAGAGGAAGAAATCCATAAAGGTCATATCCAGTGCCGAACCCAGCATGATCGCGGTGGTATCACCCACCAGCGTAGCCGCGCCCTGCAAATTAGAGGACACAGCGATGGCGATAATGAAGGGAACAGGATTCGTCTTAAGCTTCTTGCAGATCTCAATGGCAACAGGCGCGACCATCAGCACCGTAGCCACATTGTCCACGAAGGCGGAGATCACACCCGCAAACAGGCTCAGGCACACCGCGGCCCACTGCACATTGGGGACCTTTGCCATGATCATGTCCGCCATGCGCTCCGGCATATGGCTGTCAATAAAAAGCTGTACCAGTCCCATGGTGCCGCCAATCATCAGCAGCACATTGAAATCAAGGGAAGGGAGAATTTCCTTCAGGGGCAGCATCCCGGAGATAATGAAGATCAAGCCGGAAGCCAAGGCAATGTAGGGACGATATTTGCTGAAGGTAAGCATCAGCACGTAAGTAGCCGCGAAGAGTACGATTGCGGGTATCATAGCAGTTTCCTTTCCTTATGTATTTCTCGACTCTAGTATATTCCATATTTTATTTTTTTGCAACTATATTTCTTTAAGAAAAGGGTTTGCTGTAACAGAGAGTTTGTGCTATAATGAAGAAAAGTCCCAAAGGAGGTTTCATATTGAAAAAGAAAATACAAGAATTAAAGGAAAGCCTGAGCGTTAAGAGTTTTCTGATTCTTTTGATGGCGGGCATCATCAATGCTTTTGGAGTCACCGTATTTCTCGCTCCGGTGCAGCTTTATGACAGCGGCATTTCCGGAACCTCCATGCTGCTGGCGCAGCTCACCCCGGAATGGCTTACCCTGTCTGTGTTTTTGGTGGTGCTGAATGTACCACTGTTCCTATTCGGTCTGAAAAAACAAGGGCTGGCGTTCACCGTTTACTCCATTTTCGCCGTATGTGTCTATTCCTTCACCGCCTTTTTGATCACAGACGTTCTGCCGGTGGATGTATCCACCATGTCCCCCATCGCCGGAGAGGATTTGCTGCTTTGCGCCATTTTCGGCGGGCTGGTTTCCGGCATTGGCAGCGGCCTGACCATTCGTGGCGGCGGCGCGATCGACGGCGTGGAGGTCATGGCAGTCATTTTCGCCAAGCAGATCGGCATCACCGTGGGCACATTTGTCATGGCCTATAATGTGATTTTGTACGTAATTGCCGGTCTGGTATGTCAAAGCTGGATTCTTCCGCTGTATTCCATCATCACCTATGCAATCGGACAAAAGGCTGTGGACTTCATGGTAGAGGGTCTGGACCGCTCCAAGAGCGTAATGATCATCACCGAAAAGGCCGATGAGGTCAGTGCCGCGCTGATGGAAGCCTTTGAGTGCGGCACAACGAAAATTCCCGCTAAAGGCGGCTACACCAATGTGGATAAAACCGCGATCTACTTCGTGGTCAACCGCTTCCAAATCGCCCGGATGAAGAGCATCGTCCACTCCATCGATTCGGCCGCCTTCCTCACCATCACCGAGGTAGCGGATGTATTCCGAAGCGTCAATACCCCGTTCAAAAAAGCAGCAGAACCCAAGGCCTCCGCGGAGGAGCTCACCGAGGAGCTCACCTCCCAGCCCTGTGAAATACAATAACAAAAACCGCCCTTCCTGGGCGGTTTTTGCTCGGAGTGTCAACAAACCCCTGTCATTGCGAGGAGGCCCCTGCGGGCCGACGTGGCAATCTCATTTAATTCCTTTAACAGCCTAAATCATGCATACTCCCAGAAAAACTGCGTAGATTTTAATTGAGATTCCCACGGTCGCTTTGCTCCCTCGGAATGACACCGCATTTTGCCAGTCTCAATAAAAACCGCCCAGAAAGGGCGGTTTTTTGCTGCGTTTTTACATAGGCAGGCACACATAAAAGGTATTATACCCGGACTCGCTCTGCGCCCAGATTTTTCCTTTGTGCCGCTCCACGATGCCCTTGGCAATGGACAGACCCAAGCCATAGCTATGATTCATTTTGCGGGCCTCATCTATGCGGTAAAAGCGTTTAAAAATATCCTCCCGCTGCTGCTCCGTCAGCTCCACACCGGGGCTGGTAACACTGAGCATACAGCTTCGCTGCTGCTTTGTCAGCCGCAGCAGCACCGTACCGCCGGGAGAGGAATACTTACAGCCGTTGTCCAAAAGGATATCTACCACCCGGCGAAGCTGATCGGCACTGCCGCTTACAGTGATACCGGGCTGAATTTGACTGTCCAGACGCCGTCCGGCTTCATAGTATACCGGCTCAAAGGGCAGCACCGCGTCCTCTGCCAGCTTGCTCATATCCACCGGATTCCGCTCCGGCATCTGCTTGGCGCTGTCCACCCGAGCTTGCTCCAAAAGCTCCTCCACCAGTCCCCGCATTTGTCGGGACATGGTCAGGATATTCTCGGCAAAGGGTTCTTTCTCACAATCCGGCTCCCTGAGCAGCTCCGCGTTGGTCAGTATCACCGTCAGCGGCGTTTTCAGCTCATGGGACGCGTCCGCCACAAACTGCCGCTGCTGATTCCACGCCTGTTCCACCGGACGCACCGCCCAGCCTGCCAACAGCACGCTGATAGCAAAGAAAACAATCAGTCCTGTAATATAGATGGCAGCATAAGACCAATTCATGCGGGAAATCGTCTGCAACTCGCCGGAGATGTCCATGAACACATATTTTGTTTCCGGCCCCGCGTCAACCCGAAGGAACCGAAGCTGCTCATCCTGCAAAACGCCGGAAGTTTCTTTAGCGGCTTTCGCTTTTTCAAGAAGTGCCAGCAGCTCCTGCTCATCCGATAAATTGAATTGCTCCGGGCCTACGGCTACAAGCGTGCCGTCCTTTTGACGCTCCAAAAGGAAGCATTGCCCCACGCCACCCATGTCCACCTCTCCCGGACGTTGGAGACGGCCCATGGCATCCGCCGCGGCTTGCAGCGTCTGCATACTGCTCTCCCGTAGGCCGGAGGTAAAGGAATAGTGGGCAAATACCATAATACCCGTCAGCACTATGGTCAGCAGCACCATGGTAATGGCGGTCAGCTTCCAGCGCAGCTTGCGAATCATAGGCTCTTACACTCCAAATAGTAGCCCATCCGCCGCTGAGTTTCGATGGAAACATCCGAGCCGATGGAGGCAAGCTTACGGCGCAGGAAGGCGATGTACACCTCCACATGGTTATCCACCGCGTTGGATTCATACCCCCATACCCGTGCCAGCAGCGTTTCCTTTGAGGTGATCCTTCCGCCGGCCTGCAGCAGGGCGCGCATGACATCAAATTCCCTCGCAGACAGCCGCACGGACTCCTGCCCGCAATGGAGGATGCTTGTACCCAGATCCAGCTCCGTATTGCCGAAGGACAGGGTGTCTACCTGCGCGCCCTGACGGCGCAGCAGCGCGTTGATGCAGGCCAACAGCTCCCGGGTGTCGAAGGGCTTGGTCAGATAGTAATCCGCCCCGGCATTAAGGCCCTCAATGCGATCCATCAGCTCAGATTTGGCGGTCAGCATCAGAATCGGCACGGCGCAACGCTTGGCGCGGACCCGCCGAGCCACCTCATAGCCGTTCAGTCCGGGCATCATCACATCCAAAATCAGCAGATCGTAGATCCCCAGCTCCGCATATTCCGCACCTGTCTCGCCGTCGTATACCGCTTCCACCTGAAAGCCCTTGGAGGTCAGCAGCGTTTTCAGGGATTCCGCCAACAACCGCTCGTCCTCAATCAGCAAAATCTTCACGGAAATATCCTCCTTAATGGTTATGTGGCGGTATTATATCATATTTTCCTTAATTTTATCTTAATAATGTTAATTTTCTGTAAAAATCCGCATCCTTTCGCTGTTACAAGCTACTAGATTTTAATCCGCCTTAATTTCGCATTTTGCATTTAACAGGGTGTTGTCTCTCTAAGAAGGCAATTACAAATTTATAGTCGCAGGGACACCCCTCCGGGGTGTCCGAAAGGAAAAATCGACACTTTCGTGCCGATTTTTCCTTTTGTTCGCGTATTCAACGGACACCGCGGGAGCAGTGTCCCTACGAATAATTATTTTGAGACAGCCCCTTGTAATCATTTAATTCTCCAGCATTTGCCGGAACAGCTTCAGATACCGGCTGGCGGGCTTGCGCCAGCTAAAGTCCTGAGACATATCCCGACGCTGCAGCTCCCGGAAGGCATCCCGCCGGTGGTTGTAAAGCCCCAGTGCCCGTTTCAGGGCGGCATAGAAATCGTCGCCGTTGTAGCTTTGGAAGGTAAAGCCCAAGCCATCCCGTCCGTATTCATCCACAGGCGGCACGGTATCCCGCAGACCGCCGGTAGCGTGAACCACCGGAACCGCGCCATAGCGCATGGCATTCATTTGGCTCAAGCCGCAAGGCTCAGACTTGGAGGGCATCAAATAGATGTCGCCGCCGGCATAGATCCGGGCAGCAAGCCCCAGGTCAAAGGTGATCTTCGCGGCCACCTTGTCCGGGAATTCCGCCGCGAGCTGCCGGAAGAATTCCTCAAAATGCTGCTCGCCCGTGCCCAGAATCAGGAGCTGCACATCCTCCTCCCACAGCAGCCGGCGGGCAATATAGCACAAAAGATCCAAGCCCTTGTGCTGTGCCAGCCGGGTGACCATAACGCACAGGGGCACGTCCGGCTTCACCGGCAAGCCCACCTCTGCCTGCAGCGCGGCCTTGCACTTTGCCTTACCGGCCTGAAAATCCTCCGGCCCGTAATTGGCAGGCAGCGCGGGATCGGTCATGGGGTCAAAGGTGCGGGTATCGATGCCGTTGGTAATTCCGGTCAGCTTCCACGAAGCATTGGCAAGGACGCTGTCCAGCCCATGGGCGTAATACGGATACATCAGCTCCCGGGCGTAAGTCTCCGACACGGTAGTGACCAGATCTGCCGTTTCGATAGCGGCCTTCATCACATTCACCGCACCGTTCATGTCCAGACAGCCCCGCCACTCCCATGGCAGATACAGCACGTCATCAAAGAAGCGGGAATCCGCCCAGCCCTGATACTCGATGTTGTGGATGGTGAACATACACCGGGTGGTGGGGAACAGATGCCGGTACATCGCCTTGAGATAGGTGGGCACCAGCGCGGTCTGCCAGTCGTTGCATTGAATGATATCAGGAATCTGATCCATGACTGCCATGGCATCCAGACAAGCCTTGGAGAAGAAGGCGAACCGCTCACCGTCATCCCCGTGCCCGTAAATCGGGCCGGGACGGCCGCCGAAATAGCGTTCACTGTCGATGAAATAGACCTGCACGCCATCGGTGCGTCCTTCCAGCTTCATAATGCCGGCATACTCCTGCCGCCAGCCTACGCCCACCTCAAAATGGGTAACGTGGCGTACAGAAAAGCGGGGGTCGTGCTTGATCCGCTCATAGTAGGGCAGAAACAGAGTCACTTCATTTCCCTTCAGCTTCGCCAGCGCGGCGGGCAGAGCCTCTATCACGTCCCCCAGACCGCCGGATTTGCAGTAGGGTGCGCCCTCGGAGGCAAGGATGGCGATTTTCATACGGTTTCCCCCCGCTTGATCACGATGGGATCCTTCTTCGTACCCACCAAACGGGAGCCGGGCCGAACCGTTACATTCTTGTCCAGGATCACATACTCCAGCTTGCTGCCCTCACCGATCACGGTGTCGTTCATAATGACGCAGTTTTCCACCTCCGCGTCCTCGCAGATGGTGACCTGCCGGAACAATATGGAATCCTCCGCCTCACCCTCTAAGAAGCAGCCGTCCGCCACCAGACAGTTTTCGATCTCGCAGTCCTCGCCGTAGTAGCTGGGCACACGGTCGCGCACCTTGGTAAACACGGGATGGTTGCGCCCGAACAGGTCGTGGCGAACCTTCTTGTCCAGCAGGGCAAGGGAGTTGCGGAAATATTCCTCCACGGATTCATTGAACAGGGCTACGCCCTCAAATTGGAACACATTGAGAGAAATCTCTCCCTTCTGCCACAGTCCCATCACCAGATCCCGATCCATGTGGTAGCGGTCACGGGCAACCAGCTCCCGGATCTGCCGAATCAGGAACCGCTTGGACAGCACGAAGGTATCCATGGACGCCAAATAATCCTCCGGTGCCACATAGTCCACAGCAATATCCTGAATTTCGCCGTTGGCGTCCAGCTTCAGAGCCAGATCCAACTGCTTGCAGCCGTTGGCGATTCCGGCCTTGGTGACCACCGTGACATCCTTACCGCTTTCCGCGTGGGCGGCGATCACCTTGGTAAGATCCAAATTGCTAAGGATGGCGGAATCCGCCATGACCACATACTCATCGTCCTCGTCCACGCCATACTCCAGAAAGTCCATGGCATTGAACAGATTTTCCAGCTTGCCCCGGTAGCGGTCGGTGGTGGACATGGCGTAGGGGGTCAAGAATTCCAAGCCGCCCTCGCCCAGCTCCAGACCCCATTCCTCCGCGTCGCCCACATGGTTCATCAAGGACTGATAGTTGCACCGGGAAATGATGCCGATATGCCGGATCCCCGCGGCAGCCATATTGGACAGATGGAAGTCGATTTGGCGGTAGCGTCCGCCAAAGGGAAGGCTTGCCATGGTGCGCTTCCGGGTCAGATCACCCATGGTGGCATCGTTGGCGAAGATAATGCCCATTACATTCATAGCGTTCCCTCCTTACAGCATATCACCGGGCGCAAGCACGGTATTTTCCTTCACAACAGCGCCCTTGGAGGTGACGCTGATTTTCTTTTTGTCCTGCGGGCCGTACGCGCCGCCTACCACCGCATTGCGGCAGACCATACTGTTTTCGCCCAAAATGGCATGACGGACGATCGCGCCGGGCTCAATCACCACACCGGGCATCACTACGCTGTCCTCCACCACCGCGTCCTCACCCACGGTGCAGCCGATGGAAATGATGGAATGGCGCACCGTGCCGTAGATCTCAGAGCCTTCCGCCACAAAGGAATTGACGATTTGGGCATCCTCGTCGATGTAAGACGAAGGAAGAGCGGAATTTCTCGCGAAAATGCGGTGACGCTCGTCCCCCCGGATCTGGAACTCCGGATCTTTACCCAGCAGCTCCATATTGGCCTCCCACAGGGAATTGATGGTACCCACATCCTTCCAGTAGCCATCGAAGGTATAGGCCATCAGCTTGTGGCCTGCGTTTAACAGGCTGGGAATGATGTTCTTTCCGAAATCGTTGGAAGACTCCGGATTCTCCTCGTCGGCGATCAGTGCCTCCCGCAGAACCTTCCAGTTGAACACATAGATGCCCATGGAGGCATTGGTGGATTTGGGATGCTTGGGCTTCTCCTCGAACTCATAGATGGAGTTGTCGGGGTTGGTGTTGAGAATACCGAACCGGGATGCCTCCGCCAAGGGGACATTTCGCACGGCGATGGTGCAGGATGCCTGATTTTTCTCATGGTAGGCCACCATATCGGCATAGTCCATCTTGTAGATGTGGTCACCGGACAGAATCACCACATACTCCGGGTCATACCGGTCGATGAAATCAATATTCTGATAAATGGCGTTGGCTGTGCCTTTATACCAGCCCGACTTCTTATCGTGCCGCTCATAAGGTGGCAGCACCTGCGCGCAGGAATGGGTCTTATTCAGTCCCCAAGGCTGACCGTTGCCAATGTACTCATTGAGCTCCAAGGGCTGATACTGGGTCAGAATACCCACCGTATCGATGCCGGAATTAACGCAGTTGCTCAGCGGGAAATCAATGATGCGGTATTTGCCGCCAAAGGGAACGGCAGGCTTGGCGGTCTTTTCAGTAAGCACCTTCAGCCGGCTGCCCTGACCTCCGGCCAAAAGCATGGCGATGCAGCGTTTCTTTTGAAAGTACATAGTCTGCCTCCTTGTTGATTGTGGTTTTTGTACTTATTCTGCCTTTTTCCGGCCTCTGCGCTCCGGCTTGC
The DNA here is from genome assembly GCA_964486785.1 of uncultured Oscillospiraceae bacterium. Classification (GTDB taxonomy): domain Bacteria; phylum Bacillota; class Clostridia; order Oscillospirales; family Oscillospiraceae; genus Faecousia. Next base: position 2,591 of record CAZAOL010000026.1, on the reverse strand, counting down.
GGGCGAAGAAGGTGATGGACATAGGCGGGATCCGGAAGATACCGGAGTGCTGATACTCCCGGTACTCCACCGGCTCGGAAACGACCTCGATGGGGAGCTGGTTTGTACCGCCGTACCGCCAGTCATCGGAGCAGAACACCGGCTCATAGGTACCCGCCTTAGGCAGACCCAGACGGTAATCCTCCCGAAGCACCGGGGTAAAGTTCAGTACGCAGATCAGCTCCTTGCCCTTCTTGGGGTCGATCCGGCGGAAGGCAAGCACACTGTTGTCACCGTCGTCGGGCTGGATCCATTGGTAGCCCTCCCAGCTCAGATCATCCGCCCACAGCTCACTGTGCTCCCGGTAGAAATGGTTCAGCTCCTTGTAGAAAAGGTTGATTTTTTGGTGCATTTCGTAGTCCAGCACCGTCCAGTCGATGTCCTTGTTAAAGTTCCACTCGGTGAACTGTCCCAGCTCCGCGCCCATAAAGCACAGCTTCTTGCCGGGATGGGCGATTTGATAGCCACGCAGTGCACGGGCACCGGCAAACTTCCAGAAGTAGTCACCGGGCATTTTGTTCAGCAAGCTTCCCTTCAAATGCACCACCTCGTCATGGGACAGAGGCAGGATATAATTTTCCGAGAAGGCATAGGTCATGGAGAAGGTAAGCTGATTGTGCTTATACTTGCGGTAGACGGGATCTTCCTTCATATATTTCAGGGTATCGTTCATCCAGCCCATGTTCCACTTCAGCAGGAAGCCCAAACCGCCCATATAGTCGGGACGGGTGACCATGGGGAAGGCCGTGGATTCCTCGGCGGCGGTGATGATGCCCTTGCGGACGCCGAAGCAAGCCTTGTTCAGCTCCCGCAGGAAATCAATTGCCTCCAGATTCTCCCGTCCGCCGTAGCGGTTGGGACGGAAGTGGGGACGGGCATAGTCCAGATACAGCATGGAGCTGACCGCGTCCACCCGGATGCCGTCCACATGGAATTTCTCCAGCCAGTACACCGCGTTGGAGATCAGGAAGCTCTTGACCTCCGGACGTCCCCAGTCAAAAATACGGGTAGTCCACTCGGCGTGCTCGTTCATCATGGGATCCTGATATTCATAGGTGCAGCCGCCGTCAAATTCGTAAAGGCCGTACTCGTCCTTGGGGAAATGGGCGGGCACCCAGTCCAGAATCACGCCGATGCCTGCCTGATGCAGGCTGTCGATCAGCATTTTCAGCTCGTCCGGCGTGCCGTAGCGGCTGGTGGGAGAGTAGTAGTTGGAAACCTGATAGCCCCAGCTTGGATCGTAGGGATACTCGCACAGCGGCATCAGCTCCACATGGGTGTAGCCCATGTCCTTCAGATAGCCGGGAAGCTGCTCGGCAAGCTCCGCGTAGCTGAGGTAACCGCCGCCGTCCCAACGCCGCCGCCAGGAGCCAAGGTGCATCTCATAGATGTTGATGGGAGAATCCAGAGGCGCGCGGCGGGCCTGCTGCGCCATCCACAGGCTGTCATGCCACTTGAAGCTGTCCTCCCCGCAGATAACAGAGGAGGTATCGGGAGCCTTGCAGGAGCGGAAGCCCACAGGATCCATCTTATGTACCTGCCGTCCGTTCCAGTGATGGATCAAATACTTATAAGCCTGTCCTTCCTTGGCATTGGCGGACCAGCCTTCCCAAACGCCGTCGGAGATCTTGGACATAGGCAGATCCTCTCCGTTCCAGAAGTTGAAATCGCCCACCACACTAACGCCTTTGGCATTGGGAGCCCACACCCGGAACACAAAGCCGTCTACGCCGTCCCGGTTCTCAGGATGGCAGCCCAAAAACTCATAAGCCCGGGTACTGGTGCCGGTGTGATAGTAATAAAGAAACTCAGATAGCCGTTGATCCATAATCATCAAATCCTTTCTTTTTGGGAAAAAGCCAATCAATTTGACCCACATATACCATACCACATTTTTGTGATTTAGGAAAGCGTCAATTTATCTAAATGTTTGGTAGTTTTTCCGTTATCATGCACAAATTGGTTAAATTTCCAATTGGAGCGGACTGGTATAATCAACAAAAATCGACCATCCTCGCCCCCACCCCCGTAGGGTGGGGTCATGACCCCGCCGAGCAGGTTGGACGATTGCGCCGCTCAATTTCGCCAGTGCGTCGGCGCGGTCATGACCGCGCCCTACGGAAGGCATCCCCTTGGGGATATAAGCATCCCGTATTTTGCGTTCAAAAAAACGCCGCCCAAAAGGCCAATGTCATTAAGTCTAGGACGTCATTGCGAGCACCGAAGGTGCGTGGCAATCCGTAATACCCTTTTTAAACGGATTCTCACGCCTGCTGACGCAGGCTCAGAATGACAAGGGCTTTCTTAAACTTAATGACATTGCCCAAAGGGCAGCGTTATTGTGTATTCACTTAACCAGCAGTTCTGCAATCTGAATGGCGTTGGTAGCCGCGCCCTTGCGAACCTGATCGCCGCAGCACCACAGGCAGATGCCGTTGGGGTCGGTCAGGTCGGGACGGATACGGCCCACAAACACGATGTCCTGATCGGAGGTATCCAAGGGCATGGGATACTGCTTGTTCTTCAAATCGTCCACCAGACGGCAGCCGGGG
>CAZAOL010000025.1:0-14363 GCA_964486785.1 uncultured Oscillospiraceae bacterium | reverse complement strand
GATAATATCTAGCGCAAATGCTTTTGATTTCACCAACAATGGACTGTCAGCCATAACTTCCACCTCACGAAAATGATGTTTTTATTATAACGGAAACACTTAGTCTTTGCAACCTTATTAAAATAAGCGTTTCGCCAAAGCGAAACGCCACCACACTTCTTCACTATTCACTATTACTTATTACTTGCCAAAAATCGACTCTCGGAATTTAGTGAAGAGTGAATAGTGAAAAGGTAATAAGTAAAAATCGACATCCTTCTTGCGAAGAATGTCGATTTTTGGCAGAGGATGAGGGATTCGAACCCCCGCAAACGGAGTCAGAGTCCGGTGTGCTACCGTTACACAAATCCTCTATCTCAGGTGCAATATCATTATACGCATCTTTTGGAAAAAGTCAAGGGCTTTTTTCCCATTCCGGCAACTTTTTTCCCGGGCAAGCTTAGCTTACCCGGGAATAACCGTCTTATTCGCCTTCTTTGTTAAACACCGCGCCGAAGGTCTTGAAAATAATCTTCCAGTCTACCAGAAAGCTGCGCTCCTGAATATACTTTAGATCCAACGCCATCCATTCATCAAAGCTGATATCATTGCGCTTGGGCTGAATCTGCCAGTAGCAGGTCAGACCCGGTGTCACATACATCCGCTGCTTTTGCAGCTCATTGTACTGCTCCACCTCCCGGGGCAGCGCGGGCCGAGGCCCCACAATGCTCATATCGCCCTTCAAGATGTTCCAAAGCTGGGGCAGCTCATCCAGACTGGTCTTCCGGATAAACCGGCCGACACGGGTGATTCGGGGATCGTCTTTCATTTTAAAGGCCGGACCGTCCATCTCATTATCCTTCAGCAGGTCCTTCAGCCGTTCCTCGGCATCCACATACATACTGCGGAATTTATACATCTTGAACAGCTTTCCGTCACGCCCGCAGCGCACCTGCGCGAAAATGGGACTGCCGCCGGGATCGTCCAGATATATCACCAGCGCAACGATCGCCATCACGGGCCACAGCAAAAGCAATGCCATCAACGACAGAAGGATATCCTGTCCCCGACGCAAAATCCAATAACCTTTTTTCCTATGGAGCTGCTGATTGCGGTCCAGAACCACCAGTTGCTCCTTATCTTCAATCATGCTATCGGTTCCCATAACACATGACCTCTCTCATTTCTCTTATGAAGTTCAGGGGAGTATATGTATCAAACGGAATCACCAAAGGTATATTATAGTTATTTTACCATACATTTCAGGTTTCGTCAATCCGAAAGATACATTGGCTGCATTGTAGCACAGCCGCCGGAGAAATGTGTGAAGAAACCGTAAATCGCGGCGCGGTTATTCTTCCCACGGGAACGGATGCCCCCGAAGCAGCTTCCGCCGGATATACGCCAGCGTTTCTTTCTCCCCTTTGTCCCGCAGCATAGTCAGCAGGAATTCCAGCTCCTTGCGTGTCTGAGGGTGCATCAGATCCTTTTCCCTGCTTTGCATCAGATAGCGCAGAGCAGACCCGGTATCATACCCCTTCCCTTCATAGACCTTGCAGGCGGCAATACGGTCTGCCACCATCTCAGCAAGGTATTTTCTGGGCACGGGTACGGCCTGATAGGTTCTCGTTGCCTTGTTCATATCCGTCCAGTATTCCCAGTGGTGGCGGTTACGCCCTTTATGGTGTATCCACGCTTCGCTGTAGCCCTTATCCTCACGCTCCGCGCCGTTGGGGCTGCGAATGCCCTGATAGTACCGCGCGCCGTTGAGAAACTCCACCGGCGCGAACTTGGACAGATCATGGGTCAGTCCCTGACGGTAAAGCCCCATGCGAAAGCATCCTATGCACACCAAATGCCGGTGGTGAGTAACCGTCTTAAAATGCTGCCATAGCTTCATGCCGCACGCTCCTTGAATTCGTTGATTTCATTATATTCTTTTTGCCCTCAAAAAGCAACCCCAAGGCGCGGCTCTGTGATTTCCTCCGCGCCCGTAGGGGGGGGCATGACCGCGCCATACACAGAAAAACTCCGCCGGCGGAATCGCCGGCGGAGCAATATTTGAAATCATTCAAACAGCGGAGCGGTGTACACACCGTCGTCGATCAGCTTTTGGAAGCTGGCGGTCACCGCGGGCTTATCCTCCCGGTAGGTGACGCCGAACCATTTGTCCTTGGTTTCCAGCACCTGAACGGTAACCTTGCCCTCCCGCAGAAGCTGTCCGATATAAATCGGCAGAAGGTATTCCGCCTTCAAGGGATTTCCGGGTACGCTCTCCCGGAAGAACGTCTCAAAGCCTTCCTCCAGCGTTTTCATGAACGCCGGGCGCAGACCCCACATATTCATGGACACATAGGACTCCGGGTCAATGGGCGTTCCGTCCACCGCCGCCCCGTTTTCGGTCTTGACGATATTGGAGGTTTCCACCACATCCGTCAGATACCCCTTGCCGTCCAGCTTGCACACGCCACGGGTAACGCCACCGTTTTCAGACAGCGTATTTTTCAGAATAAAGCCCGCCATGCAGTAGGCATTGTCCGCCCCCTCCTGACAGAGGAAGCTGTGAAGCTTCACGAAAGCCTCCTTGCCGTAGTAATCGTCGGCATTGATCACCGCAAAGGGATGATCCACGATCTCCTTGGCAGTCAAAACCGCCTGACCCGTGCCCCATGGCTTTGTGCGGCCTTCCGGCACACAATTGCCGGCAGGGATCGCCTCCAGACTTTGAAAAGCATAGGCCACGTCCACACCTCTCGCGGCGCAGACGGTCTCAATGCGGTCACCGATGACCTCCCGAAAATCCGCCTCGATGTCCTTGCGGATGATAAATACAATCTTGTTGAAGCCTGCCTCCAAGGCATCGTGAATGGAATAGTCCATGATGATCTCGCCGCAAGGGCCAACAGGCTCAAGCTGCTTGATACCGCCGCCGAACCGAGATCCAATTCCGGCAGCCATAATGACCAGCGCAGTTTTCATATTCGCATCCTCCTGATTTATTTCAAAGCTCCTTCTGAATCCTATCCAGAGCGGAGGCAATGACCGCATCCATGTCGTAATACTTGTATTCGCCCAGACGTCCGCCGAAGATGACCTTCTCCTCGCCGTCTGCCAAAGCCCTGTACTGCCGGTACAGCGCGCTGTTTTTGTCGTCGTTCACCGGATAGTACGGCTCGTCACCGGGCTTCCACTCAGAGGAATACTCCCGGGATATGACCGTCTTGGGCTGCGTACCGAACTCAAACCACTTGTGCTCAATGATCCGTGTCCACGGGGTCTCCCGGTCGGTGTAGTTCACCGCGGCGTTGCCTTGGAAATTGGGCTTGTCCAGCACCTCGGTTTCAAACCGGACGGAGCGGTACTCCAGCGCACCCAGCCGATAGCCGAAATAGGCATCGATCGCGCCGGTATAAACCACCTTGTCAGCCAACGCATCCAGCTCCTGCTTATGCTCTAAGTAGTCCACATTCAGGCGAACCTCAATGCCATCAAGCAGGTTTTCCACCAGCTTGGTGTAGCCGCCCATAGGGATTCCCTGATACAGCGCGTTAAAGTAGTTGTTGTCAAAGGTCAGGCGCACCGGAAGCCGCTTGATGATAAAAGCAGGCAGATCCTTGCAGTCCCGTCCCCATTGCTTTTCGGTATAGCCCTTCACCAGCTTTTCAAAGATGTCCTTGCCCACAAGGCTGATAGCCTGCTCCTCAAGGTTCTTCGGCTCGGTGATGCCCGCCTCCCGGCGTTGCTCCTCAATTTTAGCCTCCGCTTCCTCCGGCGTGACCACACCCCACATTTTGTTGAAGGTGTACATATTAAAGGGTAGGCTGTACAGCTCGCCTTTGTAGTTGGCCACCGGAGAATTGGTGAAGCGGTTAAACTCCGCGTACTGGGTGATATAATCCCAAACCCTTTTGTTGTTGGTGTGGAAAATATGGGCACCGTAGACGTGGACATTGATGCCCTCAATCTCCTCGGTATACACATTGCCTGCAATATTCGGACGCTTGTCAATCACAAGGACGGATTTTCCCGCCTTTTTCGCCTCACAGGCGAACACCGCGCCATACAGTCCCGCGCCGACAACCAGATAGTCGTATTTCATGTTTTACACCTCATATCATATTTCAATCAGGTATTTCCCGAAGGGGAGCTTTCGGATGAGAAACGCGCACAGGAAAGACACCGCGCACACCACGCCCGCCCACATCAGCCGTTCCAGACTTCCCGTGATGGGGAAAAGCTCCCGAAAAAAGTCACGGAAGGGCACGTGCAGAATGTAGACGCCCATAATCACAGGGGCAGTACGGGTGGCGACCGCTTCAAAAACGGGATTCAGCTTCACGCGCATGAGTACCGAGAACATCAAAACGATCCATACAAACGTAAAGAGGTCGTCATAGTAGTATTCCACCAGCACCCCGTGCAGCAGCTTGGCGTCCGCGAAAAGCCGCCACGCCAGCGTCAGCACCGTAGCAGTCACTGCCAGCATAATGTGGCATTTCAGCGACAGCTTTTGCTGCAGCCACGGGAGCAGCACCGGCATCAACCCTCCCAGCAGGAAATACTGCAGCGTAGTCCAAAGCCGGAAGGTCTGATAAACGGGCTGCTGGAGGGGTCGTCCGGCGATCAGGCACAGGGTTTGCAGCGCGACGGAAATCGCCAGCAGAATACCCCAGCACACCGTTGCCCGACGGGGCCGCTGAGAAACCTTGCCTCCCTGTCCCAAAAAACGGTGGAGCAGCGGCAGCAGCAGATACAGGATACCCGTGGCACCCAGATACCAAAATTGCCACAGTGTCCCCCGCTGGAACACACTTCTGACGGTATAGTTTGCATAGGTTTTCAGTATGCTCAGGTAATCCGCCTGATTCCATCCATCCCGAACCGCGGCTTTCAGAAGCTCACCGGCGCAAACGATAATGTGCCAAACCACCACGATTCGGGCGATGCCCAGCAGCTTCCCAATCACATAGCCCCAGCTTACGGACTGTTTATTCAGCAGCACATAGCCGCTGGCCATAAAAAAGCAGGGTACCGCAAAGGCGCAAAGCTGATAGACCACCGTGCTGGCCTCATAGGTGGGGGTATATAAATTATGCAAAATGACCACGGCTACGCAGCTAATCAGCTTGATCAGATCCAGATTTTTGTTTCTGGCCGCAACCGCAGTTACATCCACCATTGACATAGGTAACTCCTAAACAACATACTTGACCTTGCACCGGCGCAGCAATTCCGACACAAGCAAGGATACGCACAAGGTAACACCGATTCGCAAGGCATACAGCACCAAGGTGCCCACGCCGCCGCCGAACAGGAACGATCCGCAAACCGCCGCTCCCACCGCCAGCAGGATGTAATTCACCGGGTCTGAATAAAGATAAATACCGAAGGAATTCCGGGAAAGCAGGTTAAACACCCCGGTATTCATCAGCCTTGTTTTTGCCAGCCCGCAAGAAAGGAAGTACAAGCCCAAGCCTGCCGCCATAGGCAGCAGCAGACGGCGTCCGATCAACTGGGCGACGCCGCCAACCCCAGTCGTTCCAAACAGGCGGCGCGATGCCACATAGATCACGCCGGCAGCGACACAGCACAGCAGTCCCCATCCGATGCTGCCGAACCGGTCGAGCCGGGGACGAAGCTGCTCAAAGCAGTAGCCCGCGTAGAACCACACAGCAAACCGCAGTGGGTAGGCAATCATCCATATCCAATTGGAGCTGCTCCACAGCACTACGGAAATCACCGCCAACACCGCCAGCTTCAAAAGCCTCGGCAGCTTCACCCGGGTTTCCAGCAGATAGCAAATCAGAAAATCAAAGAACATGGCAGGCAGGTACCACAAATGGGTATTGCCTTGGATCAGAAGCTGTCCTACCAATAAATCCAGCACTACATTGTCCGAGCCGCGGAAGTATCCGGTGGCCAGCTTTATGGGAAAGGAATACAGCAGCGTCACCGCAACGAAGGGAAGCAAAAGCCGTGCTGCTTTGTCCCGTGCCAGCGCGCCAAGGCTGGTAAACTTCCCTTTTTTCATGCTGCGGTAAAACAGCGCGCCGCCCAATGCCATGAAAACGGGCATGGTAAAGGAATTGACAAATTGGGTAATGTCCCCCAGCAGTGCCCACACGGTGCTGCCTGCCGGGATCAGCGCGGTATAGTCGATGCCCCCATAGGGGGTCTCCAAAATGTTATAATTTCCGTGGCTGATAACCACCAAAAGGGTGGTGATCACCCGCAGCACATCATACTGGGGCACCTTTCCCCCGTTTGAGAGTCTGGTCATAGTCTGTTCTCCTTGCCGCTTTTTGCGCCTATCCGACCGCCCACCAGCACCGCCAGCACCTTGGGAAGAAACCGCCTCAGCAGATAAAATATCCCCAACAGCACGCCCAGTGACAGCACAGGCTTTAGCACATAGATAAGCAAATAAAGCGTCACCGAATCATTGACCGCCATTTGTATGATAGCATAAACGAAGCGATGGGTCAAATAAATAAAAAATGTAGCCGGAAGCACCACCGCGATGGGGCGTGAAAAGCGCAGCAGCCTGCCGGAGCAGCGAATCCAAAACAGCACCGCCACCAGAACATACAGCCGGTTCACCGATTCCACACCCCGCTGCAGCAGCGTGACCGCTGCCGCCAGCAGCAGCATCGCTGCCAAAAGCCAGTATTTCCCCAGCTTCCGATCCAGATCCTCAAGGTGGATTTGATATTTCACCAAATAATAGCCCCAAATGAAGAAATACAGGGAGTAGGGCTGAATCCCGGGCAAATCCCACGGGCACAGCCACAGCGCAACCGTAAGAATCAGCACCGGAACCGGCTGCCAGTCCACCAGCTTCTTGATGGGGATGGCCAGCAGGTTCAGAAGAAACAGATCCCGGACATACCAAAGTGCCGTCAGCAAGGGCTTATAGTCCCCCGTCAGGCCCAAATACGCATCCAGCCAGTCAAACAGAGAATAGGCAGCAAAGTCGATGTCATCCCCTGCCCGGATACCCAGCCACTGCCCCAAAAGGTGCTTGCACAGCATAAACAGCACCCAAAGGCTGTTGAAGATGAGATAGGGCAGCAACAGCGAGCGGCATTTCTTTTTCAGATTGGTCTTCCAATTTATGGGCTTGGCGTAAAGCAGCACCGAGGAAATCAGGATGAACACCGGCACGGCACAGTCGCAAATCACACGGCTTGCGATGAAGGTAAGCTGATACAGCGGGGCAAATACACCCAGCTCCGCGCCCAGAAATTTGTCGCTGAAGGCATGGATCACCAGCACGAACAGGCACATCAGCACCTTCAAGGCATCATAACGCTTAGATTCCTCGTTTGAGATTTGGTATGTCATTTGTGCCTCCGGTCTTTATTTTTTCCGTTTCAATTTACGCAGAAGCTGTCCCAGCACCTCGTATACAAGCTGCTCCTTCAAAATCAGCAGCACCGCGCCGTACGCGGCGAAGAACAGTACCGCCGACAGTGCCAGTGACAGGAAATTTCCCAACCCCTGCGCCTGAATTCCCAGCAATCCAGCGATATCCAGATTGCCCACCCAGAAGGAAGCCGCCACCGCCGCCAGCAGCGCGGCAATCAGCTTGCCGTACTGGATCTTCTTCATTGCGGGCAGAATCGTCTTTCGCAGCATGACAAACTGCACCACCATCACAACCCCCTCGGCGATCATGTTGGCGGCCGCCGTACCGGCAGCCCCGAATTGGGGAATCAGGAGGATGTTCAGCACCAGATCCGTCACCGCGCCTGCGATGATTGACCACAGCACCCAGGTTTCCTTGCCCATAGGCACAAGGATTTGGATGCCCAAAATGTTGGAAAGTCCGATAAACACCAGCGTAGGCATGGCCAGCCGCATAGGAAGAATGGAGCCCGCATACGCCTCGCCGGACAGCAGGAAGATGCCGTCCTTGGCAAACATGATGAAATACAGCATCATGGGCACAGCGATTAAAAGAGTAAAATTCAGTGCCTTGCGGCTGATATTCTGGAATTCGTCCATCTGCTTATGCTCTACATAGTAGGAGGCTCTGGGCAGCAGCACCGTGCCTAAGGAGGTAACGATGCTCACCAGGATATTCTTGATCCGCACGGCGGCATTGTAATAGCCCACGGTGGTATCCGTGTCCATAAAGCCCAGCATCACCGTATCCAAATGGGTATAGATGGTGGTGGCGCAGCTCATGGCAAAGAACACCATCACCGCCTTCAGGTGGGGCTTGAATTCGTAGCCACCCACGGGACGCATATAGATATATTTTCTGGCGTGGATGAAGTTCATAATAGAGGAGGCGGAGGAGGCAAAAATGCAAATGCCGCCGTAAATGACATAGTCCTCCTTACTGTGAACCAGCAGGAACATGGACACCAGCGCAATCAGCTTGAATACAATGGATCTGACGGCGATATAGGTATACTGCTCCAACGCCTTATACAGCCACTCCATGCCGATGGTGGTGAAGAAGATGGTCAGGCTCACCACGATATACAGCAGCCGGTCCTCCCGCAGTCTGGGCACAAAAATCAGTGCCAGTGCCAGTACGGCATAGGATACCAGCATCATCACCAGATTGATGATCAGCAGCTCATGGGCGGTCTTGGTCAGCAAACGCTTATCGTCCCGCACCTTGGCACAGGCCCGCACGCCGTAGGTGGGGATGCCCAATTGCGCAAACATGGTAAAATAGGAAATCAGCGACGTGGCAAAGGAAACCTTGCCCGTCCCCTCCGGCATTAGAATCCTGGAAACGTAGGGGAAGCTGATCAAAGGAAACACGAAAGCCGACATGGTCAAAATCGTGTTCATAATAAAATTCAGTTTCAGTGAGCTTTTTTCACGCATGATGCTTGCGACCTCTCATGCCGGGATGCCCCGGGTCATTTTTTGCGTTGTTTTTTCCAGTCATTTACGCTGTAGGCAAACCACAGTCCACCGGCGCAGCCGCTCTTGGTCGCCATTGCCAGCACCTTGTGGCGTTTTCCAAGGCGGCGCATTTCCGCGTTACGGGCGGCGGCGCGATAAGGCTCTGTCTTCATCAGTTCCGCCAACGCCTGCCTACGCTGCCTGACCGGCGCGGGATTGGCGGGTGTCATGAAATACACCCCCACCGCGTGATCCAAACGGCGAAGCACATTGGCCCAGTAGGCGGTACGGAGCTGTCCGTCCCTGTCAAAGCGGGCAAGGAATTCCTCCCAGCTTTGGAAGATCGCCTCATTGATCTGCAGGATGTTTTTCTTGAAGCCCCGGGTCATGGAGGTCTGAAGCTGCCGGTAGTTGTATACCGGCTTGCCGATGTAGGCCACCTGCTCCGCCGTTGCCAGCACATACCCGCTGTATATCACATCGTCATAAATACCCTTGACGCGGGTATCGAACCGGATGTTCTCCCGCTCCAGCAGCTCCCGGCGGACGATCTTATTCCACGGGCCGCCATAGCAGCCGTCCGCCCGATCCTCCTCCGGCACGCTGGGGCAGTAAGTATAGTAAAAATTGGTGCGCAGCAGCTCCCGGATAAAGTCCGCATCCTTGGTGCGGAAGGGAGAATGAAACAGGCGCATATATTCATCGCCATAGCTCCAGGAACGCCAAACATCCCCGAAAATCACATCCGCGCCCGACTGCTCCGCCTCCGCCCACAGCAGCTCGCAGGCATCCAAGGGCATCCAGTCGTCCCCGTCGCAGAAGAACACGTATTCTCCGGTGGCGGCGGCAAGACCGTCATTCCGGGCGGCGGACACACCGCCGTTTTGCTTGTGAATCACTTTCACACGGCTGTCCCCGGCGGCATAGCGGTCGCAGATTTCACCGCTGGTATCGGGGCTGCCATCGTCTACGAGAATGATTTCAATATCCTTTAGCGTCTGCCCGGTCAGAGAGTTCAGGCATTGCTCCAAATATTTATCCACATTATAGCACGGTACAATAATACTTATTTTCGGCATAATGCTTCTCCCCTTACATTTTTTCCAATTGGTGTTCTTTGGATTGCAGCAGAATCGCCAACCCCGCCGCCATCATGACCACCGCGATATATCGCATAAAGTATGCCGTAGTGCAGAACAAGAACAAATAGCACGCTCCAAAGAAGCTGAGCCGCTTGTCCCCGCTGAGCCTGGGAAACAGAATTCCGAAATGGGATACATAGAACGGCAGTGCCATCCATGTTCCGCCGGTTCCCAGCACGCCGGTAAGGGAATTGCTGAAGCCCAGCACACCGTCCGGCGAATAGATATACGGAAGCAGCGCGGGCAGATTTCCGTAGCCGCCGCCAAACACAAGGTGGTCTTTCCACATCTGAATACCGGCAACATAATCCGTCAGCCGCATTTGATAGGATTGGGTGCCGGCCTTCTGCTGCAACCCGTAGCCGATTACAAGCAACGCCAGCGGCAGCACCGACAGCGTACACGCCAGCACCGCCTTCCGTGCCTTTTGGCTCATGGACGGATAGATGCTGATGACATACAGCGCAAGGCTGCCGCCTATGAATATCACACCGGTCACGGACAGTGTGGTGAGGATCGTGACCACCAGCACCGCCACCTTAACCCACGACACCCGCTTCTTCAGAAACAGCTCCCCCGCCAAAGCCATATCCAGCCACAGGTTGAACATGGGAGCTTCGGCGAAAATGCCGCTGTTACGGTAGATATAGCTATCGGGGAAGAAGGTGGTATCCAACTGGAACGCGAAATGCAGTCCGTCATAGCCGGGAAGCCGCTCGAACACGCCCCAGCTCACCGTGGCGGACATATTCGGTGTCAGCTTTCCAAGCTGCACGCCCCAGATCCAATAGTACAGGGAAATCAGTGCCAAAATGAAGATCACCTGAAACATCTTGCATAGAAGCTGAATCAGCAGCCCTTGGCTGTGAAGGGCAGAAAACAGCAGCAGCAATACGGGGAAGCCCAGCAGGAACAGGCAGGTAAAATCTCCCACCGCTACATCGTTGTAGCAGAACGCGAGATACAGGCTTGTGTAAAACAGCATCAGCACCGATATTACGCCCTGCCAGCGTGCCACAGACAGCCCGCGGACGTAAATCTCCATTCCGGTCAACAGCCATGTGAGTATCACGCTCAGCTCCAGCAGATAATAGTCCGTGTTCGCGCTGGCATGATAGACCGTATTTCCGTTCATGACCACCGCCAAGGCCCAGCAATATTCAATTACAGTCAACAGCCGCCGTGAAATATCGGATGTCTTCACGATGTGCTTTTTACCAAGCCTCATACCAGGTCATCTCTTTTCATTAAGGGGTTGCTATATATTTTGTTCCGTTTTTGGTCTTTGCAGGAATGCCATGTCCACCGCCAGCAGCACAACGAAGATATATCTTCCGAAGTATGCCGTGGAGCAAAACAGGAACAGGACACACAGTGCAAAGAGGGAAAGCTTTTTGTCTCCGCTCCAGCGGGTGAATATGGCCCCGAAATGAGGAATGTACACCAGCACTGACATCCAAAGTCCGCCCGTCCCCAGCACCGCGGTAAGGGAGTTGCTAAAGCCGAGGATGCCGTCCGGAGAGTAGGTATACTCCATCAGCGTCTGCAAATTTCCGTAGCCGGAGCCGAATATGGGATATTGCAGCCACAGCTTCACGCCGGAGGCGTAGTCCGAAAGCCGCATTTGATAGGATTCCGTGTCCACCTTTAGCTGCATACTGTAGCTGATGATCATCACCAGTACCGGCAGGATAAACACCACGCTGAGGGCAATCAAAAAGCCTCTTTGGAATGTCCCTATGCTGCGATAGTGCAGCACCAGATACAGCACAACCACCAAAGCAATAAAGATAATACCGGTCACAGACATGGTGGTAATCACCGTCACTACCAATATGATCACACGGAATTTGGAAATACGCTCTCTCAAGAATATCTCAATGGCCAAAGCGATGTTCAGCCACAGATTGAACATGGGTGCTTCCGCGAAAATGCCGCTGTTGCGGTAAATGAGCTGATCCGGGAAGAAGGTGGTGTCCAACTGCACCTCAAAATGCAGTCCGTCATAGCCGTAGATCCAGCCAAACCGGCCCCAAGTGATGCAGGTATACATATTGGGGTAAAACCATTTCAGCATCACGCCGAAAATCCAGTAGTACAGGCTGATTACCGCCAGCGCCGTTATCACCACATTCAGCTTTCTGATCAGCTCAAGCAGCTTGCCCCGCTGATGAAGCTGTGAAAACAGCAAATACAGTCCCGGAAGTCCCAGGGTGTACAGGTAGGAAAAATTGGCGGCGGAGATTTCTTCCTGACAGAAGCACAGATACACTACGCTGTAAAGCACCAGTCCCACCGCGCCGATCATCTGCCGGCTGTACAGGCGGATTTCCCCTCTGTAAAGCTGAAGCAGCAGCAGCGCGTAGGTGGCCGCCACCGCCAGCTCCAGCAGGTGATAGTCCTTCAGGGTGTTGGCATGATACACGGTATTGCCGTTGAGCACCACCAGTATCGCCCACGCCCATTCCAGCACAAAGCACAGCAGCCGAAGCAGTCCGGGAAGCCGGATTGAGTTGCTTATTCTAAGTCCTCTTTCCATTATGGATAACGCCTTTCTTTATTTGCGCCGCAGTAGCAGCACCGCCCGCTTGCCGTCCCGGAAGGTGGAATCCACACAGATCGCCTTACCGTCCGCCGCCACTCTGGGGTGCAGATCGCAACGCCGCTCATCAAAAAGCCGGGGGTCAGAATAAATCTGACAGATCGGCTCATAGCCACCCTCCAGATCCGCCGCAAACAGCCGCTGCATACCGCCCTCCATAGGGTAGGTATCCGCCACAAAACGCCGGCCGCCGGGAAGGAAGGTGGGGTGTCCGTCCCGAATCAGCTCGTCTCCCGGCAGACGCTGCCGGGTCCGGGCGGACAAATCATACATATAGTAGTAGGAAGCACTGCCCCCAAAGCCCACGCTGGTGATCAAAAGCCGGTCAGGGCTTACCCAGCAATAGTGGGAGGGGATGAAGCTCTCCTCCACGCACCGAAGCTCCGAGCCGTCAGGACGGGCGGTATACAGCCGCCCATTCCACCGCTGCCCAACGCCGGGTGTCCATAAATGAAAAAACAGAAACCGGCTGCCGTCGGGAGCTATGGAAATATGGTTTACATAATTTTCCTGCCCCTTCGCCTCCGGGCAAAGCTCCAGCAGTCGGGCATAGGATACCGCCAAGCGGCTCTGTCCGCTTTGGGCATCTACCCAAAAGATCCCGTCCTCCTCAGGGGCTGACTGCCCTCTGGTATCATCCGGCAGCACACCGTAGCCGTAGCCGGGGCGCAGCCGCTGCAGCCGGGAATAGTTCAGGCTCAGTCCCCACTGTCCGTCCGGGGACAGATCATACAGTGCCCAAGGCAGCGTAGAGATCAAGCCGCTCTCCAGAGAATACACACGGCACACATACCGCCCGTCCTCCAGATCGTTATACAGCACCGTATTTTCCAGCACGGGATGCCACCGCAGCCGGGCACCCTGCTGCCAGCACCATGCCCGGGTCTGACCGATCTTGCGGTACTCCCCGGAGGGGATGTCCACCCAGTACAGCTCCGCGGCATCCTTTTTAGGGTCTGCCCGGCGGGCAGCCGCGGTCAGCAGCAGCTTGTCCCCACGAAGCTGGGCAATATCATAGTAGCCAAAGAAAACGTGCTTATCCGGGAGCGTGTAGACCACAGGCTCCGCCCAGTCAGCACTGTTCATCACAAGACGCCCGGCATTGCTCCGTGTCCGGCGGTATTGCAGCCACGCCTTTGCCGCTTTAATCCGCTGCCGGTTCTTTTCACCGATCAGCTTTTTTACGCCGGACTTCAGTCCCATGTCCGCTCCCCCTTTCCGTCACATTTTCTTCTCTTTTACTTTCTTGATCAGTACCGACAGCTTGTAGACCAGATACACCCCGACGGGCGAACCGGTCTTGGCGGCCTGCCAGATCAGCTTGTCGTATTTATTGTGGAGCTTGCTCTCGTCCACCTCACGCAAAGCGGTGCGGTAGGGCTCCGTTTCCATCAGTGCCTTCAGCTCCGCGCACTGGGCACGGAAGGGCTTGGTGTTCTTCTCGCTGAAAAAGTACAGCCCCAGCGTGCTCTTAAAGCGTCGGATCACATTGGCATAGTAGGGCTTTTGGAACTGCCCGTCCTTGCCGTACTTCTCCATGAACTCCTGCCAGGAGTTAAAGATCGCGTCGTTGATCTCCAGCAGATTCGCCTTATAGCTGTGGGTGATGGAGCTGCCAAGCTGCCGGTAGTTATACACCGGCACATGGACGTACGCGACCACCTTTGCCGCGGCGAAAATATAGGCAGTATAGAGAATGTCGTCAAAGATGCCCTTTACCCGCAGGTCAAAGCGAATGTCATTGTCCAGCAAAAGCTGCCGCCGAACCAGCT
>CAZAOL010000024.1:0-14469 GCA_964486785.1 uncultured Oscillospiraceae bacterium | reverse complement strand
GCTGAACGACGCTTCCATGTCCTATGAGCTGGAAAGCTCCATAGCCCTTGGCTTCGGCTTCCGCTGTGGCTTCCTTGGGCTGCTGCATATGGAGATCATTCAGGAGCGGCTGGAGCGGGAATACGATTTGGATCTGATCACCACCGCCCCCAACGTGGTCTACCGTGTCACCAAGACCAGCGGGGAAACCATAATGGTGGACAACCCCTTGGATTGGCCTGACCCCATGGAGATCGAGCTGGCAGAGGAGCCTTATGTGAAGGTGGATCTGATTGCCCCGCAGGAATATGTGGGCAATATCATGGATCTGTGCCAGCAGCGCCGGGGCGAATTCCGGGACATGGTGTATCTGGATGCCAAGCGGGTGGAGCTGCACTATGAAATGCCCTTAAACGAAATCATCTACGATTTCTTCGACGCGCTGAAATCCCGCACCCGGGGCTACGGCTCGCTGGACTATGAGCTGATCGGCTACCGTCCCAGCAAGCTGGTAAAGCTGGACATCCTGCTCAACGGCGACATTGTAGATGCCCTGAGCTTCATTCTCTTTGCGGACAACGCCTACCCCCGCGCCCGGAAGATCTGTGAAAAGCTGAAAGAAAACATTCCCCGCGCCCAGTTTGAGATTCCGGTACAGGCCGCCATCGGCGGCAAGATCATCGCCCGGGAAACCATCAAGGCACTGCGCAAGGATGTCCTTGCCAAATGCTACGGCGGTGACATCACCCGAAAGAAGAAGCTGCTGGAAAAGCAGAAAGAAGGTAAGAAACGGATGCGCACCTTCGGCACAGTTTCCGTCCCCAGCGAAGCGTTCATGGCCGTACTGAAGCTGGACGAAGACTAAGCGCATCCTCAAATAAGAAAGGAGCCGCGTATGTATACTGAATTTGTAGAAAGCTTTACTCTCTATCCCGGCATCCTCGCCATTTGTCTGCGCCTCCTGTGCGCCATGATCGTAGGTCTTGTCATCGGCACAGAACGGGAGTACACCAACCGTCCCGCAGGTATGCGCACCCATGTTCTTGTGGCATTGGGCGCGTGTGTGGTAGCCCTTACCGGGCAGATGCTGTTCCAGCAATACAACCAGTACGGCGCAACGCCGGACCCCGCCCGTCTGACGGCGCAGGTGGTCACCGGCGTGGGCTTCCTTGGCGCGGGCACGATTATGCGGGAAGGCACCTCCGTCCGCGGTCTGACCACCGCCGCCAGTCTTTGGACGGTGGCCTGTCTTGGCATCGCCGCCGGCTACGGCTACTATGCCATTGCTCTGATCGGCACCGCCTTTATGTTTATCACCCTGACCATTCTGGAAACCATCCAGCACCACCTCCCCGGCCGTGCTCAGGCCTTTGAGGAGTACACGCTGGAATGTGATGAGGTCACCGAGGGTCTGAACCTGATCCACCGCCACGCGGAGCGTCAAACCGCGCTGGTACATCACGTCACCTCCCAGCCCTGCGAGAATGGCTACCGTCTGTCTTTCCGGGCGGAGTTCTCCGGTGTACGGGGACAGCGCCGGCAGGAAAAGTTCTTCGCGGCACTTTCCTCCGAGCCCAATGTCCATAGCCTGTACCACGGCGCGGTGAAAGAAAAGGTATGAGAAGGCTTCTGATTCTGCCCCTGCTTTTACTGCTGCTTACCGCCTGCGGCGATGAGACGGATTACGAGCCAACCTCTGCCCCCATAGAACCGTCCGCCGCTCCTCAGGTACAGACTCAGCCGCAAACCAAGACGGTCTACGTCCGCGCGGAAAGCACCACCCAGACCGGAAGCACCGTCACCCGCACGGAATATGTGTTTGACGCTGCCCAGCAGGTTTGTCAGGTGATTACCTATACCAACGGCGAGCAGACCCAAACCCATGATGTGACCTGCGACAGCCACGGAAACTATGTTCTGTGGAGCAGCGGAGATTCTCAGATCCGCTACAGCTACGATGCCCAGGGCCGGCTTTTGAGCTACTGCGCTTATGTAGGAGAGCTTTTGATCAGCTCCACCGAATATACTTGGGAAAACGGACTGCGTACCGAAATTCTCCGCTCCGTGCAGGGCACACAGCAGCGCACGGCCCTGACCTATGACGAAGGCGGTCACCTGCTCCGGCAGGACAACTACTCCAATGTAGAATTGACGGACTATTGGGTCTATACATTGGGAGAAGACGGCCGTCCCACTGCCATGTCCGTCTATTTGGCAGACGGCACGCTGTCCAAAACCGTCACCTACGCTTATGAAGGCGATACCGTCACCGCCACCGGCAGCGACGGCACCTCCAGCCGGCAGATCTACGACGAATACGGCAACCTGCTCAGCGACACGGAATATGATGCCGCCGGTGATGTCGTAGCCCGGCAGACCCATAGCTGGATCGCCATAGAAGTTCCTCTGGACTCCCTGCGCGCATCCATGTAAATAATGTGAAAAACTGATCTTTCCACCGAGGTGAACCCCATGCCCCTGCTCCCCCGAAACGAAAAAAAGCCCTTGGGCATCTATATCCACATCCCCTTCTGCCGCAGCAAATGCGAATACTGCGATTTTTACTCCTTGGGCTGCCAGGATCAGCGTCTGATGGATAGCTACCTGAAGGCTGTGTGTACCCACATCAAGGAGACAGGCCCGTTGACCCCCGGCTACCGGGTAGACACCGTGTATTTCGGCGGCGGCACGCCCAGCCACTTCGGGGCGGAGGGGCTTTCCGCGATCCTTACCACCCTGCGTCAGAGCTTTGACGTCAGCTCCCGGGCAGAAATCACCTTTGAGGCCAACCCGGAATCCGTCACCCCCCGGTTGCTGCGGCGGCTTCGGAGTGAGGGCTTCAACCGGGTCAGTCTGGGCATCCAAACGGATAACGACGCTCTTCTGCAGCAGCTCGGCCGCCCCCACGACTATTCACAGGTGGAGCTGGCAGTAAAACGGATCCGCCGGGCAGGCTTTCGCAATCTGTCGGTGGATTTGATGTACGGGCTGCCGGGTCAAACGCTTGCCGATTGGCACAGCACGCTGGACAATGTGCTGCACCTGCAGCCGGAGCATATAAGCTGCTACGGTCTGAAGGTAGAGCCGGGCACACCGCTTTACAGCTATAAGGATCACTGCAATCTGCCGGATGAGGACACTCAGGCGGATATGTACCTTACCACCGTAGAGCTTCTCCGGGCAAAGGGCTTCCGGCAGTATGAAATTTCCAATTTCTCTAAAAAAGGCATGATGTCCAAGCACAATCTAAAGTATTGGACAGGCGGAGAATATCTGGGCTTTGGCCCGGATGCCAGCTCGGATTTTGGCGGAAAACGGTTCGCCATGGTGCGAGATCTTCAAGGCTATATTGACGGCATCCGCACCCACGGACAGGTGATTCAGGAAATGCAGGACGTGCCGCTGCGGGAACGGGCGGGAGAATATATCATTGCCCGGCTTCGCACCACCTTAGGCATCAACCGGGAGGAATATGAGCGGCAATACCTGCTTCCCTTCGACCCGCTGGAGGAAGTAATGAAGACAAACCAGCAATACTATTTGACCATTCTTTCCGACGGCCGTTGGCGGCTAAGCCCGGAAGGGATGCTGGTTTCCAACAATATCCTATCCGATTTGCTTTTAGCCCAGGAACGCTCCACCCCTCTCGCCAAAAAACGCTAACCCCCCTCCGCCCCAACCAAAGCCTCCCCTTTCAGGAGAGGTCAGACTGTCCAAAAACTGGTATGTCATTCCGAGGGTAATCGCGCCCTCTGCAATCCCCCCATTTTCCTCCGCGCCCTCGCCCCCTCGCATTTATGAGGGGGGTGGCGCGCAGTGCCGGGGGGGGCATATTATGCAACACACGATTGGAGCAACCCCATGAAGCACTGCAAGCTCTTTCTTCTGGACATGGACGGCACCATCTATCTGGACGACCGTTTATTTGACGGCGTAACGGATTTCCTGACCCACGTCCGTAACATAGGCGGAAGATATATTTTCCTTACCAACAACTCCTCCAAAAGCGTGGATAAATATATAGAAAAGCTGGCGGCATTGGGGATTCCCGCAGCCGCCGATGATTTTCTCACCTCCACCGATGCCACCGTTGCCCATCTTCGCCGGAAAAGCTACCGGAAAATTTACGCCCTCGGCACCGATTCCTTCCGGCAGCAGCTTTTGGATTCCGGACTTCCCGTGACCCACCGGCTGGAGGAGGATATCGACTGCCTGTGCATGGGCTTCGATACCCAGCTTACCTTCCAAAAGCTGGAGGATGCCTGCATCCTGCTGAACAGAGGTGTAGACTACGTAGCCACCAATCCCGACTGGGTCTGTCCCACTTGGTACGGTTATGTGCCCGACTGTGGCTCGGTGAGCCAAATGCTGTACAACGCTACCAAGCGAAAGCCCCTGTTTATCGGAAAACCCCAGCCCGCCATGGCGGAGCTTGCCATGGAGCGAACCGGGTTTTCCAAGGATGAAACGGTGCTGATCGGCGACCGGCTGTATACCGATATCGCCTGCGGTGTCAACGCCGGGATTCACAGTGTTTTGGTGCTGTCCGGCGAAAGTACCCTTGCCGACGCGGAAGTGTCGGAGGTCAAGCCGGAGCTGATATGTAAGGATATTCAGCAATTCCTTTCCCTGATAAAATAAGCGAACCGCCGGTGTGGCGGTTCGCTTCACATTGTCGATAAACCCCTGTCATTGCGAGGAGGCCCCTTGCGGGCCGACGTGGCAATCTCATTTTATTCCTTTGACAGTCTCAAGTGAACCGCCACACCGGCGGTTCGCTTTTTGCTTTTCCGGGAGAATCAAACCTTCTCCACCTTGATGGTATTGGTATTGCCGGACTGTCCGTTGATCGGGCCGCCGGTCAGCACCACATTGTCGCCGGGCTGCAGGTCGAAGGCTGCCTTCGCGCAGGCGATTGCCTTATAGAACATCACATCCATAGAGCTGAACTTCTCCGAAAGCATAGGCGTCACACCCCAGCTCATAGCCAGCTTCCGCCACACCTTCTTGTCCGTGGTCATACCCACAATATCCACCGGGCTGCGGAAGCGGCTGACCATGCGTGCCGTTGTGCCGGACACGGAGCAGACCACGATTGCCTTGGCGTTGACATCGATCGCCATGGCACAGGTGGCATGGGACATGGCATCGAGAATGTTCCGGATATGGAATTCCGAGGTCATGAACCGCTTTTTATAGCTGGTATGCTGCTCGGTATACTCGCAGATCTGCGCCATATTCCGAACCGCCGCCACGGGATACTTGCCTGCGGCGGATTCCCCGGACAGCATCACCGCGGAGCTGCCGTCATACACCGCGTTGGCCACATCGGAAATTTCCGCACGGGTGGGACGGGGATTTTGGATCATAGACTCCAGCATTTCCGTAGCGGTAATCACCCGCTTGCCCAGCATACGGCATTTGCTGATTAGCAGCTTCTGCACCGCCGGAACCTCCACGAAGGGAATTTCCACGCCCAGATCACCCCGGGCGATCATAATACCCTCACAGGCTTCGCAAATTTGATCCACATTGTCCACGCCGGACTGATTTTCGATTTTGGCGATGATGTCGATATTCTCGCCGCCGTGCTCATTCAGGAAGCGGCGCAGGGACAGGCAATCCTCCTTGGTGGAAACAAAGGAGGCCGCCACAAAATCCACATCCTGCTCGATGCCAAACAGCAGATCCGCCTTATCCTGCTCAGACAGATAGGGGCCTGACATTACCTTGTTGGGGAAGGACATACTCTTCCGATTGCTCAGCGTGCCGCCCACCAGCGTGGTGCACACCGCCTCGGTATCCCGCAGCTCCTTTACATGGAACTCCACAAGACCATTGTTCACAAGGATACGGTCGCCTACGGACAGATCCTGAATCAGGCCGGCGTAGTTCACAGACACCCGGTGAGCATCTCCCTCCACGTCCTCGGTGGTAAAGATGAACTCCTCGCCCTCGACCACCTCCGCCTTCCCGTCCCGGAAGGTTTTAATCCGGTACTCCGGGCCTTTGGTGTCCAGCATGATGGGGATTGGCAGATCCAGCTTCTCACGCACCCGCTTGATCAGGTCGATTTTTTCTTTATGCTCGGCGTGGGTGCCGTGGGAAAAATTCAGCCGGGCAACATTCATGCCCGCCAGACACATACGGGTAAGCGTTTCCTCGTTGGCACTGGCCGGCCCAATGGTGCATATAATCTTTGTCTTTCGCATGGTGCTCCTCCAACTATTTTTTCCGCAACAAATTTTAGCACTTCCTCTGTGGGATGTCAATTGGCAAAGTACCTGCCAAATCCGGTGTAGCTGTCGCTTTTTTTGTTACAATCCCCTTGAAATTCAGGTAATTTTACGAAATTTTTTGAAAAATTTTAGAAAAAAGCCACTTTTTTCCACTATTTTCTCTTGCATTCTCTTAATTTTGTGATATGATAGAAGCGAGATAATATATCCGAATCAATTTTTAATGGAGGTGCCACGATGGCAAAGGAAAGACTTTCTGTTGAACTTTCTATTCAGATAGAAAACGAAAAGAGCAACCGCACTTATGTTGACCGGTCCTTCCCGGACAACATGGCAATCCGCCGCCACAGCAACTCGACGCCCACCCCTGTATGGCGTCCCAAGTTCGCTAAGGACATCGACCGGATCATGTACAGCCCCTATTACAACCGCTATACCGACAAGACTCAGGTATTCTCTCTGGTGAAGAATGACGACATCACCCGGCGCAGCCTGCACGTGCAGTTGGTGTCCAGAATCGCCCGCACCATTGGCCGTGCCCTGAATCTGAATTTGGATCTGATTGAAGCGATCGCCTTGGGTCATGACATCGGTCATACCCCCTTCGCCCACACCGGCGAGGTGTTCCTGAACGATTTGTACAATCAGCACACCGGCCGCTATTTTAGCCACAACATCCACTCTGTCCGGGTGCTGGACAAGATCTTCCCCCTGAACCTGAGCCTGCAAACGCTGGTAGGCATCGCCGGACACAACGGCGAGATCGAGCTGGACGAGTACCGCCCCGTGCCTATGGAAACCTTCGAGGAGTTCGACGCGGAGCTGGAGAAGTGCTATCAGATCCGTGGCTACTGCAATAAGGTGCAGCCCTCCACGCTGGAAGGCAACGTGGTTCGTATTTCCGATATCATTGCCTATCTGGGCAAGGACCGTCAGGATGCCGCCCGGATCAAGATGATCGAGGAGAACGCGTTCACCAGCGTGGATATTGGCACAGTCAATTCCGAGATCATCAACAATCTGGTGGTCAACATCATTGAGAACAGCTACGGCAAGCCCTACATCAAGCTGGACGAGAAGCATTTCCAGGCGGTACAGTCTGTTAAGCGTGAAAACTACGCCATGATCTACCACAATGAGCCGGGCCGGGTGAAGCTGGAGCTGAATGCCAAGCCCATGATGACGGAAATCTATGAGCAGCTTCTGGACGACCTGCTCAAGGGCAGAAAGAATTCCCCCATCTTCCGCCACCATATCGACTATGTGAATCAGACCCACTATCCCCGGGAGACTCCTTACGAGCAGGACGAGCCCAACCAGATCATCGTGGACTACATCGCCAGCATGACCGACGATTACCTCATTGATCTGCACCGCTACCTGTTCCCCAACAGCAGCTATAATGTGGAGTACACCGGCTACTTTGTAGATTTGATCAAAGAGCGGGAAGGCCAGCAATAAAACATAATCACCGGGCGGGTCATCAGACCCGCCCGGTCAGTCTGTCAAAAAAGCAGTGTCATTGCTATGACAAAGATACGTTATCCCGCGTTTTTCAATGCTTCGGCGGATTGATAGCGGTCGTCCGGGTTAATGGCGGTGCATTTTCTCACGATGCGTCCCGGTTTTCCCCGGGCGATTTTTTCGCTTGGGTGTTTGCCTGTAAGCATAACATTTAGGAGGACACCGGCGGCATAAATATCTGTTCGGGAATCGCTTTGTGAAATCCCCATCTGCTCCGGGGACGCGTAGCCCACAGTGCCCATGATGACCGTATCTTTGGAAGCACTCGACATCGCTCGTGATGCGTCAAAATCAATCAAAACCACTCGTCCGTCGCTGCCGATCATTACATTTTCCGGCTTTACATCCCGATGGACAAGTCCCCGCTCATGCAGAACGGTAAGCGCGTGGCATACACCGGCAAGCACCTTTTTTGCTCCACGGTAGCGGTATTTCCCGCCCTCCATCACCTGCGCCACAGTGATGCCGTCGATGTATTCCTCCAGAACGATCTGTCCGTCTGTCACATCGATGGCATCGTATATTTCCGGCAGGTTTTCGCAGCGCAGGCCGCACAGCATCTCATAGGCATCCAAATGCTTCGGAAAGCTTCTCACCACCAGATCCTTGGTGGTGTTTTTATTTCGCAGCCGAAGGACCTTGCATCCGTTTTTTTCGCTGAGTACCGAAACCAGCGAATAGGTGGCAAACAGCTTTCTTATGTATTCCTCTCTCGTCATTCGCCGTTCCATTCCTTCCATTGCGCGCCGTATACCCGAACGATATCCTTCAAATAACATTCGCCGTACAGGTCATCGTCTACCACGCAGTCGGCGGAGCAGTAGATCGTCAGGGGGGCGGAAAACGCGCTGCGGCTGAGAAAAAGCGCGTTGGATCTGATGTAGAGCGATTCCAGATCCTCGCAGCCGGCGAAAGCGTTTTGATTCACCCGAATCACCGTTTCCGGCAGGGTGACTTCCCGGGCATCGGAGCCACTGAACGCCAGGGATAAGATGCCAACCACCGGTTTGCCGTCGATGTGGGAGGGAACTTCGTATATGCCATCGGGGGATACTTCCTTTACTCCCGTGACGACGATATCAGTGTCGGAAATATAGCCGAAATAATCGTTGGGGCCCACCGTCCGGTATTCGAAGACTACCTTCGGATCTCTGTAGTCCGGTGCGTCACAGCGCACGCAGTACCCGTCGGTATAGCTGTGACCCAGCGGGTCGCCGTCTGTCTGACCACATTCCTCGCAGACCTTGGGGGACAGGCAGGTAGCCGGAGCATACTGATGTCCGGGGGCAGCGACGGTCTGCTGATAGCTGTCGCCGCATTTGTCACAGGTGTAGGTGCTGAAGCCGTCGGTATCGCAGGTGACGGCTTGTTCCCCACTCAAAATATAATCGTGCACGCATTGGGTAGGCTCCGGTTCCGGCAACGAGTCGGGTTTTGCAGATACCGTAGGATCTGTGTTTTCAGAAGGCTTTGTGGTGGTTTCCGTGGTGGGCTGGGTGCTCTCAGAAGGCGCGGGCGTTTCCTGAGAAACCGTCTCCTGAGGAATCGTGTCCTGAGGAATCGTGTCCTGAGGAATCGTGTCCTGAGGAATCGTGTCCTGAGGAATCGTTTCCTGTGGAATTGTTTCCTGAGGAGTCGTGTCCACAGGCGGCTCGTCAACCGTTCCGGAGCTTTCCTGCTGAGCTGTGGCAGCGGCTGTGCCAGAGGTGGTGCTTTGCATTTGCTCCGAACCTTCTTCCCCCGTACAAAAAGCAAGAAGCAGGCATAGCAAACCTGCCAACAATACCACTCCCGCCGCAAGCAGGGGCCACCGCCGCTTTTTCTCCACCGGGGAGGCAATGGTTTCCTTTCCCTCCAGAGGTTTCATGCAATACAGGCAAAATCGGGCGTTATCCTCAATTTCTGCCTTACAAAACGGACAGTTTTTCATCCCAATGTCTCCAAACCGTACTCATAGAGCAGCTCGTTGATCTGCACCACCGACAACGCCTTGCACAGGCCATACAAAACGATGCTGTCAAAGGGCAGCTTTACATATAGCTGCGAATACCCGGCGCATTTCAAAAGCTGCTGAGTTTCGTCAATATTCAGCCCCATCCCCACTGCCAGACACAGCAGCTTCTTCCGCTCAGGCACACGAACGCCGGAGAAGATCTGATAGCCGTAGACTTCGGACAGCTCGGCGTTTTTGATGACCTTAGCCTTCTTCAGTCCCTTTTGTGTCAGGAGCTGCGCCAGCAGCTCAGACAGGGAAGCCGTCACCATATGATCTCTGTTTTCGTGGTAAAAGCTCTTAAAATCAGGGCAAAGCCCCAATTCCTCCACGATCTTGGAAGTATCCTTTCCCATTTCGCTCACCTCTGCGCTCAGCATACCACATTCGACAAAAGTTTTCAACTATGCTGTCAGCATAGGACTTTTTCGCCGTGGCTGCCTATAATGGCAATAGGATGAGGGGCTTTTATAGCTGCGCGTCCTCCGCCGACAGCAGTTCGGTTATGGGTACATTCAAGGCTCTTGAGAAGATCACAAGATCAATGTCGGTCACAAACCTCTCACCGTTTTCGACCCGACGAATGAAATAGTGGTCCACATCAAACCCAAGTAGCTGCATCTTGACAGCCAACTTCCGCTGGGATAGCTTTTTTGCTTTCCTTATCTGCGCGATCTTCGGCCCGGATAAGTTATTTGTGCCGTCGGCGGCTTTCATTTTAAACATAAAAATCCCTCATTTTTTGTTGAATAGTGTTTACATTTCTTTTATTTTATGCTATCATGGCATAAATATTGGTGAACACTATTCACCAAACGAGGGGTTTTCATCATTTTTATGCTCACGTAATCTACCGGAGGAAAAGAATCCGGTAAAAATAATAAATCTGGAGGAAAGAAAAATGGGTTTTATGGAACAGGCTGCCGCGAAACTGGCACGGAAGTACGGTACGGTATCTGAGGGCAAGCACAAAGGATGTCAAATCGCCTTAGGCAACGATCCTTCCAAAAAGGTGGAGACTAGCTATAACTTCAGTCAAATCATTTTTTTGGACGGCACCGAGGAAAAGGGTCGTTATAACATCGTTGACGACCTCACAACCATGGGTATCTTTGGCTATGATGAGAGCGGGCTAAATGTAAAGATTGCCTTTAGGGATGGTGAGGAGTGCGAATTCGTGCTGGAAACCGCAGCCGCGAAGAAGGAAAATGTCGGCATCGGTTTGTTGAAGACATTTTTGGGGCAAAAGAAATCCAACCCTACGCCGCAAGAGCAGAAAATGGAAAACTTCCAAAACATCAAAATCTTTATGCGGAGTATGATGCTGTTATTGCAACCTGTATTCTTGGACGAGTTGGAGAATTACTACAAAAAGAACGGTATCATGGAGCCGCTTGATGAAAAACTGCTGGCAACGTGTAGAAACGCACGCATGAAAAAGGAAGACTAATCTATGGAGCTGCTGAAGAACGATACCGGATGGTTTTTAAGCCAAGCAGGAACGGCGGCCTATGAAAGGCAGCGGACTTTGGAAGAAAAGACCATATTTATCTACGCCTATCTTTCTAAGGCTTTAGACAAAAGCTTCGATAAAGATTCAACTTGTTTCAAGTTCGCTTTATTTTTAGCAGATGCCATCGACACGGCTAGACTACCCTACAGTAGGTATCCAGCACTAATCGATCCTACCCAGAATCCCTACCTTGCATATCTGGTAAATTTGGGAGAGCAGCCCGGCGGACGGATTATTTATTATGGCTTTATGTCCATCCTGCATAAGATTGCTGACCCGATGATGCAAAACAACTGGATTTACGACATGGAGCTTATGGGGTCTGACTCGTTAGAAGAGAAATTGGTTAGTTTGGAGCATGACTTCTATGAGGAGATTCCCAATTCCCTGCCAAATCCTTTAGTCTTTGACATCGCAGAGGAATTAGAGCCTGTGCAGTTGAAAATCATGTGGTTCTTTGGCAATAAGTAAGGGGGAGAGTATGGATAATCAGACAATGCTGGAAAAACTCCAAACCTTGTATGAACAGCTACTGGAAAATCATGAGCTATGGAACTATGCAAACGGCGGTTGGGCAAGAGAAGCGATTGCTCAGATAGGTGAGATTAAGGCGGAGATAGGACAGTTTCCCAAAGCACCGGCCGCAACCCGCAGCCATGTCCGCCTTCCCCTG
Organism: uncultured Oscillospiraceae bacterium; assembly: GCA_964486785.1. Lineage (GTDB taxonomy): Bacteria > Bacillota > Clostridia > Oscillospirales > Oscillospiraceae > Faecousia. The sequence goes on along the minus strand of CAZAOL010000024.1, from coordinate 2,548 downwards.
GATGAGGATCATTTTCAGGCAGTTCAGGCCGAAAGGGGAAAACGCCGGCGTTTGCTTTTACTTGTAGGCGGAATAACGTTAGTGGCTTTTATAATCTTCTCTGCCTCTTATAATTTTTTCTTCAATACCGTTGGTGTGCTTGGCCTTTTTGCCACCATTGGGGTGGGCTGGTTTTATAAAATAAGCGCAGACGAGTACAAGAAGAAAAAGGATGAGTATGATAAAGCGCAAGAGCTCTATACCAGTACCCGGTCACAATTCAGAAAAGCTTTGTCCGGCTATGAAGCTGAGGTGGAAGCTGCACTGCAGGAGTACGTTTCTTATGAACGGCGGTATTATGAGAACTACCCCGCTTTCATGGAGATGGTGTTCAGCTATGAGGAAAGGTGCAAGGCGGCAGAGCAGGCTTTGGCAGAAAGCGATGCAGAAATTGCACAAAATGGATTTATTACAGAGGAATATTATCATTTGATCCCTGCAATCATTTCTATGCTCAAGTCCGGTCGTGCAGACAGCTATAAGGAAGCGCTGAACATGGCCGTTGAAGAGGAGCGGCAAGAAGCAAATGAGGCCGCAAGACGGGAGGAAGAAGCCCGCAGAATCGAGACTATGGAACGGCAGGCTGAGGAAGAACGCAGGCACAACATGATGATGGAAGAGCAGCAGGCAGAACACAACCGCCGAATGGAACAAGCGGAGCGTGACCGCGCAGAGGCGGAGCGACAACGCGCGGATCAGGCGCGCAGAGATCAGGAGCGTGCTGCTAAAGCTGCCCATGAGGCAGAGCAAAGATCCCGAAGTCAGGCAATGCATCGCTGCAGCAAATGTTCAAAACGCTTTGCTTGCAGTGTGAAGGGGAATCCTAATTGTGGGGCATTTGATCCGGATTCAGTCTTCAAGCATAACTAATCCCATTGTACAAGCCCGGAGAATCGCGCGCTTGTTTTATCTGTCAATGAAAGGGTGTTATGGATGGCATAAGAACGATCACAGACTGGCGCGGCAAAATCTTAGGCTCTACGGAGCAGAGTGGCAACCGGCTGTGGCTGTATGATTTTTACGGCGCAAAGCTAGGCTACTACGATAGCTCTGCCAACAAGACCTACGATTGGAGAGGTGGGTTCGTCGGTCAGGGCAATATCCTCATAATCCTCCTGCGCTGAGAATTGGCGCGGCTACCAACAACAAATCGCCGACCGGAAACCCGGTCGGCGATTTGTTTTCGAACACCCTGTCATTGCGAGCCAGCGCACACACTGGCGTTGTAATCCCCCACCTCCCCTCTCAGGGAAGGTGGGCAGGCGTATGCCTGCTCAGAAAGGGGTGGCGGGCAGCGACGGGGGGGGAGTATGTCATTGTTATGAAAAAGCCCTTGTCGGGAACGGCGTTTATCGTGATGTGCCAACACATGATGATTCCGAGCGTGGTGCTCCGCGCAGCCGGTGTAGTTACTCTTGACAATACCACCCAATTAGAATAGGATAAATTCATATCGATCTTTAGGGGGGGAGACTATGACCGAAAAGAAGAACGCTATCAACATCTCGATCATCATGATCATTGCCAGCATCCTCATCGCCTTTTTATGCTGGCCAAACAGCGGCACTGGGATTTCCGCGTTATTATTCACCCTTTCCACAGGCGTATTCGGCAGCAGCTTTGCCACCTTGTGGATATTTATTTATGAATATAACCGCTCCAAGCAAGAGCTGCTGCAGGCCATTTTTAATGAGACAGTATCCATAACGGAAAATAACACGCTTTGCTCACTTTCCCGGTTTGGTTACCACGATTCCGGCATACAGGACGCCATGGTGGGTAAGCATTACATCCCGCCTGCCCACGCCGAAGCTGTGGCGGTTATGGATAAACAGGAACGGTGCCGGTATGAGCTGTGTCGGTTTGTTGATGAGATGCTGGATATCGGCTATGACAGAATTAAATATGTATGCGATTTGACAGAAAAAATTGACTTTTGGAGTGATGGGTTCCGCCGAAAGAACAAACTGCGAGATGCCATTATTCAGAAACTCAGCATGCCGCTCTACCAAGTCTTCGTGTCCGCGCCTGCAATGGAGGAGGGGTATCTTTTCCGATATTTTAAGGGCTTCAAGATCAACCATACATATTCCGCGGATGAGGTCTATCCCTTGGTTGCCATGCTTGATAAAGCTTTGCACATTCCCAATGCGGAATTAGATCTCTCATGGCCTAACTTTATGACTTTACCGGGATATATCCATGAACAGCTTTGGATCTTCCGGGATGCTTTTTGCTCGCGGCACATTGACAAAAGGCAACGCCGCAATGCAAAACAGTCATTCTTGAAAGGCACTCCGTATCCGTACATTCGATAACGAACCCTAGTTATAATAATGAAATCTACCCGCAAGGGTGGTTTTAGCTGAGTCCCTTCCTAACCAAAAAATAAGAGAGAGGCTTTTGCCTCCTCTTTGTTGGTACACCGGAAGGGACTCGTTGCAATTTGCCACGGGCAAATTGTAAGGTTTCGCCGCCATCCAGCTGGCGGCGACCGACAGTCCACCGG
>CAZAOL010000023.1:0-14700 GCA_964486785.1 uncultured Oscillospiraceae bacterium | reverse complement strand
GTTCCATATCAAACCTCTTTTCCTCGGCTGAAGCCGAAGAGAATTGCCTTTTATCAGCTTTCTTTATTATCGTCAAAACTGGATAAAAAATCAAGAGTATATTCACACGAAATCAAAAAAATATGGGACTGCATCTTTATTTATATTGCCAAAAATGAATATGGATGGATAAAAATGCAGAGCGTCGGGCGACGCTCCGCATGATTATTTTTTCCATGTACTCTTGGAGAACAGCACCAGGATAGGGAAAATCTCCAGCCGCCCGGCCAGCATATCCGCCGACAGAACCAGCTTGCTCAGGTCACTCAGGTGTCCGTAGTTGCAGGTAGGGCCTACCGCCTCCATACCCGGTCCGATGTTATTGAAGCAGGACAGTACCGCGGAAAGGGTAGTGCCTATGGATTGATTATCCAGCGTTACAATCAAATAGGAGAAAATGATGATAAACACGTAGGCAACCAAATAGGCATTGGTGTTGCTCAGCACCTGCTCGCTCAGCACCTGACCGTTGTACCGCACTGCCTTCACCCGGCGGGGATTGAGAACCTGAGTGATATTGCGCCCAAGGCTTTTCAGCAGGTACAGCAGCCGGCTGACCTTTAGACCTCCGCCGGTGCTGCCGGCGCAGGCTCCGATTATCATCAGAAACAGGATGATCCCCTTTGAGAAGGCGGGCCACAAATCAAAGTCCGCAGAACCGTAGCCGGTGGTGGTTATAATGCTGGAAACGGTGAACGCCGCGTGGCGGAAGGTTTCCTCTGCGGAGCCGTAGATATGCCATATATTCACACAAATCAGTAAAATGGCGGCAATGACGATGCCAATATATGCCCGCAGCTCCTCGTCCCGCAGCACAGAACGGAACTGACGCATCAGCAGCAAATAATAGCAACTGAAATTGATGCCAAACAGGAACATAAAGACTGTGGTGACATACTGGATATAGGGGCTGTAGCTTGCCATGGAATCATTTTTGATTCCAAAGCCGCCGGTGCCCGCGGTGCCGAAAGCGATACACAGGGACTCCAGAAAAGGCACATCTCCCAGCAACAGAAGGATAACATTGATTACCGTCAGGACAATGTAGATCAGGTACAGGATTCGAGCGGTTTTCCGCATTTTCGGCACCAGCTTACCCACATCCGGCCCGGGGCTTTCTGCCCGCAGCAGGTGCATGGTGAAGCCCTTTTCCTTACTGCCGGGAGCGACAGCCAGCAAAAAAACCAGCACACCCATGCCGCCCAGCCAATGGCTGAAGCTGCGCCAGTAAAGGATACCGGGGCTGAGGGCTTCTACATCCGACAGGATGGACGCACCGGTGGTGGTGAAGCCGGAAACGATTTCAAAAAAAGCGTCAATATAGCGGGGGATCTCCCCGGACAGCACAAAGGGCAGACAGCCAAACAGGGACAGGATGACCCAGCTAATGCCAACGCACACCATGCCCTCCTGAGCATCCAGCGCGTTGGGGGCACGGCGGCAGAGCAAAAACAGCAGCCCCGCCACCGCCGCTACAATCATCATGGTGACCGCAAATGCCCATGCGGCAGACCACGCGCCATAGCCGATGCTGATCGCCAGCGGAGGAATCAGAAACACACATTCCACCGACAGGATCTGGGCTATGAAGCGTCCTATCATTTTATAATTCATACATTTGCCCCTTACGCGAAGATGTCGCCCATTTTCAGAACGCCCCGGGTGCTGGTGACCACCACCAGTGAGTCGCCGGGGGAGAAGCAGGAATCGCCGTTGGGGATTTCTGTGCGGGAGCCGTGGATGATGCAGGCAATCAGCACGTTGGGACGAAGCTTCAGCTCCCTCAGGGGTGTGCCGCAGTGGGCGGTGTTTTCATCCACCACAAATTCCATGGCCTCCACCTGACCGTCCGCAATGGCGTGGACGGATACCGCCGCGCCTACCTGATTCTGCATAGCACGGACGAAGCGGACGATGTTGCTGCAGCACAGCTCCTTGGGGCAAATGACGCTGCCCAGCTTAAGGGTGTCCAAAATATTGCGGTCACCCACCTTGGACAGCCGGGTGATTACCTGCGGCGTTCCTTTGCCGGCGGCATAGAGGGAGAGGATCATATTCAGCTCGTCCGAGCCGGTAAGGGATACCAGCGCGTCACATTCCGCCAGCCCCTCGCTGTCCATCAATTCCAGATCTCCGCAGTCGCCGTGGGTAATCGCGGTGCCGGGAAGCAGCGCGGTCAGCTCCTGACAGCGCCGGTAGCTGGCTTCAATCAGCTTTGCCTTCACGCCCCGATCGGACAGAAGCTGCGCAAGGTAGTGGCTGACACGGCCGCCGCCGCACAGCATTACGCTGCGGCTACGCCGGGTGATGATGCCCAGACTGCGAAGCAGAGTGGTCAAATCCTTGCTGGGGGCGGTGACGAAGATACGGTCGCCCTCCTGCAAAACAAAATCGCCCCGGGGCACCAGCGCGCTGCCGTTTCTCAACACGGCACATACCAGCACCCGGCATTTAACAATGCTCTGCATGGACATCAGGGAAACGCCGCGCAGCTTGCTGCTTTCGTCGATTCTAAGCTCCACGATTTCCGCTCTGCCCCGGGCGAAGATGTCACGGCGCAGGAAGCCGGGGTATTTCAGCAGACGGTCGATTTCGGTGGCCGCCTGCCGCTCGGGATTGATGACCATGGACAGGCCGAAGGTATCCCGAAGCTCATAAATCTGCTCGGTATATTCCGGGTTGCGGATTCGGGCAACGGTACGCAGTCCGGGGTTCAGCGCGTGGGCAATGGTGCAGCACAGCAGATTGATTTCGTCGGCGTTGGTGACAGCGATCAGCAGATCCGCATTTGCCACACCGGCCTGCTTAAGTACCTCCATGGAGGCGCAGTTGCCGCTGATGCCAATCATATCATAACGCTCCATGCCGGAGCGCAGCACGGAATCGTCACTGTCGATCAGAGTCAGGTCACAGCCCTCAGCGGAAAGCTGGCGGGCAAGAGTGGAGCCAACACGGCCGCCACCTGCGATGATGATATTCATACGCGCCTCCTGAGGTAGAGATTAGGGGCGGAAGCCTTCAAAAATGGGGATCCAGCCCTCCTTGACGGCAAGGGCATGGTCTTCTGATGCGCGAATCGTCCAGCCCACCCGTCCCATGCCCTTGGGCAGCCAACGGTTGCTGGGGGTGGCAGTCCGATGCTCGAAGCGGTAAGCAATGAAATCCGGTTTTGTCAGGAAGTTGCCCAGATCATGGGTCATGATCCATTTCAAAAGGAAAGGGATCTTCATTTCCCGATTGGGGGTGAAATTTTCCGCAAGCTGCCCCCGGACAATTTCCGGGCGGTGCTTTTTCAGCCAAAGCAAAACCCGGGGGTCGAAGGACTCCAGACAATATGCCCCGCAATAGCTGTCCATAAGGTCGCAGACTGCCTGACACAGGGGGGCGACATTGTTCTCATGAACCTTCAGCTCTACAATCATGGGGGCTTTCCCTTGGAAAAGCTCCAGCACCTGCGGCAGTGTGGGGACGGTTTCGCCGGTGTTTTCAAGACGGTACTGAGAAAGCACCGGGGCAGTCAGGTCTTCCACGTTCCCCTCCGCGCCGGTGGTGCGAAGGAGCTTGGAGTCATGAATCACAGCCAGACCGCCATCGGACATCAAATGTACATCCAGCTCGATGCCGTAGCCGCCATCCAAGGCTGCACGGAAAGCTGCCATGGAATTTTCCGGTACGCCCGCTTCATGCAGACCCCGGTGGGCAAAGCTCCAGCCCTGAAGTCCGGAAAGCCCGGGATGTCCCTGCCGTCCCCGAATCGCCAGCCGCCAAAGCAGGTAAATCAGCGGCGGCAGGGCGAGAATCGCCAAAATGTAAGGCATAGCAATTCCTTCCTGTAATTTAATCTTCTACAGCCAGAGCCTCCAGCCCCTTCTTGGAATCCACCTTATTGTCGCCGTGCATGACAAACAGCATGGTCACAAAGGCAAGTCCGGAGAAGACGGTGGCATAGGGGAACAGCACGGTCATGCCCAGCTTGTCCATCAGGAAGCCGGATATCATGGGTGTGGCGGTTTGGGCTGCCATGGAGGCAGTATAGTAGTAACCGGTGTACTTGCCCACGTCACCGTCGGAGCACATCTCCACCACCATGGGGAAGGAGTTGACATTGATGGTCGCCCAGCCGATGCCGGCAAGGATGAACATGGCGTACATCAGCCACGCCGCGCTGTCTGCCCGCAGGAAGGAGGCAATGCCGAAAGCGGTGGACAGCATGACCACGCCTGCCAGTATGGACTTCTTCCGGCCGATTTTGGAGGCGACGATACCGGCGGGGATATACGCTACCACCGCGGCGGCCTGCGCCAGAATCATAATGGAGTTAAAGTTCTTGTGGAGGAAATTAGAGGCGTAGACAGAGAATTTAGAGGTGACGGCATTATAGCCGAAATACCACAGAGCCACAGAAAGGAGAATGAAAATCAGAGAGCGCATCTGGGGCTTGCTGAGCTTGCCGGAAGCTTCCTGAGACTGCTGTGCGTCCTCAATCCCGTAGCGGATGCTGTCTTCCCGCATTTCCTTTGCCCATTTCACTTCCCGGACGGTGAGCATAAAGATGCCCAAAGATACCAGCATAATGCCGGAGAGCACGCTGAACAGAGGGGTATAGCTCATCATGGCGTTCTTCGCGCTGGAGGTGGCAAATACAATACCCAGCACCATGGACAAAATGCCGCCGGCGGTGCCGATGAGATTGATGATGGCGTTGCCCTTGCTGCGAAGGGGCTTCATGGTCACGTCCGGCATCAGAGCCACCGCGGGAGAGCGGAAAATCGCCATGGAAAGCAGCACGCCCAGCAGCAGCGCAATAAAGAGAATCAAAACGCCGGGAGAGTTCGCGGTGGCTTCCCGGGCGCAGGCCTGACGGGCGGGGGTGACGTAGTTGGAGTAGACCGTCTTGTCTTCCTCACTGTTGATGCCGCAGAACTCCTCCTTGGTGAAGGTCTCCGACAGGATAAATTCATCGCCTTCGGGAGTCTGCAGCGTGTTGTCTGCCTGCGCGTCGTAAATCACTGCCAGCGTTGCGGGGTCATCCACGGCGGATACGTCGGAGATGTTTGCAAGCTGGGCGGTGTCGGCGAAGGACAGGCAAATCAGCAGCACCGAAGCCGCGATCGTACCGATGAAAATGAAGGGGGTGCGCTTGCCGTGCTTGGAGCGGCATTTATCCGACAGCGCGCCAAACAGGGGCAGAAGAAAAACCGCCAAAATATTGTCGGCTGCCATGACCACGCCGGACCAGAACTGGGACATACCGAATTTGTTGGTCAGAGTCAGAGGAATGATGGCATCATAGGCGTTCCAAAAGACCTGAATCAAAAAGAAGGCAAAGCCGACCAAAAGTGTGCGTTTGTAATTGAGTTTCATTGAGGAACCTCCGTTCTCTGTGTTTTTCGGTTATGTGTGATAGCTGGGCTCGCAGGTCAGATTGACACCCAGCCGCTTCAGCGTGTTTTCGTCTGCCGAGGAAAGGATGACGGTGGAGTGCATCTCGCAGCCCCGGAGCTTGGGGAGCTGCCGCAGTGCCAGCTCCGCTGTGGGATTGGTGGCGGCACTGATGGACAGAGCAATCAGGATCTCGTCGGTGTGCAGACGGGGATTCCGGTTGCCCAAATGGTCTACCTTCAGATGCTGGATAGGATCGATGACCACCGGAGAAATCAGATGCAGCTCGCCCCGGATGCCGCCCAGTGCCTTCAACGCATTGAGCAGCAGTGCCGCGGACGCGCCCAAAAGATCCGAGGTGCGTCCGGTGACGATTTGCCCGTCCGGCAGCTCCATGGCCGCGGCGGGCAGACCGGTGACCTCCGCCTTGGTCAGCGCGTGGCAGACCACAGAGCGTTGCGCCGCGCTGATTCCCGCCTTTTTCATCAGAAGCTGCAGCTTACGAACGGCTTCGTCCTCGATTTTACCCTTCTTTTGCTCGCAAAGTCCGTCGTAGTATCGGCGGATGATCTCCTGACAGGAGGCTTCCCGGGTCAGAGCATCGTCGGTGATGCAGTTGCCTGCCATGTTTACGCCCATGTCTGTGGGAGATTTGTAGGGGCAGTGGTTCATGATCTTTTCGAAGATCGCCACCAGCACAGGGAAGGCCTCCACATCCCGGTTGTAGTTGACCGTGGTCTTTCCGTAGGCCTCCAGATGGAACGGGTCGATCATGTTCACATCGTTGAGATCTGCGGTGGCTGCCTCATACGCCAGATTTACCGGATGGTTCAAAGGCAGATTCCAAATGGGGAAGGTCTCAAATTTGGCGTAGCCGGCACGGATGCCCCGCTTATTCTCGTGATAGAGCTGGCTTAAGCAGGTGGCCAGCTTGCCGCTGCCCGGACCGGGGGCGGTGACCACTACCAGCTCCCGGGTGGTTTGGATATATTCATTTTTGCCGAAGCCCTCGTCGCTGACGATCAGCGCGGTGTTGGAGGGGTAGCCGGGAATGGCGTAGTGGTGGTAGACCTTAATGCCCAGTCCCTCTAAACGGGACTGGAAGGCTTTCGCGGCGGGCTGGTCGTTGTAGCGGGTCAGCACAACGCTGCTGACGTACAGCCCCAGCTCCCGGAATATGTCGATCAGGCGGATGACATCCCGGTCGTAGGTGATGCCCAGATCCCCGCGGATCTTATTTTTCTCAATGTCGGCGGCGTTGATGGCGATCACCATCTCCACCTGCTCCTTAAGCTGCAGCAGCATCCGCAGCTTGGAGTCGGGGCAGAAGCCCGGCAGTACACGGGATGCGTGGTAGTCGTCATAGAGCTTACCGCCGAATTCCAAATACAGCTTACCGCCAAATTGAGCGATCCGCTGGCGGATCTCCTCGGATTGGGTGAGGAGGTATTTACTGTTGTCAAAGCCGATATTTTGCATAATTCCATCGCCTCGCAAAAAAAATCAGCATAATTATATCAGATGCGGACTGCAATTGCAAGTGCCATCCCGCCGGGAAGTCCGCAATGGAAGGTTTTTGGCTTGCGTTGGAGATGGGTTTGTGTTATGATTTACGGAAAGCGCAGCTTGGCTGCGGATAGATCAAAGAGGCGATTGGGAATGAGGTTTTGGGGCAGGAACCGCAGGGCGGGCAGCTCCTCGGTGGATTTGACTCAGGGGGTAATTTGGAAGCAGCTTTTGAGCTTTGCGGTTCCGCTGTTTATGGGACAGCTTTTGCAGCAGCTATATAACGTGGTGGATGCATGGGTCGTTGGAAATTTCGCGGACAACGATTCCTTCGCGGCAGTCAGCTCCGCCGGAAGCATGACCTTTTTGGTGGTGGGCTTCTTCGGCGGTATTTCCATGGGCGGCGGTGTGGTGATTTCTAAATATTTCGGAGCAAAGGATACCGACGGTGTCGTCAAGGCAATCCACACCAATTTCCTGTTCGGGATTCTTGCTTCGGTACTGTCCACCGTGGCGGGGCTGATTTTGGTGCCCCATGTGCTGCGCTGGATGGGCACGCCGGAAAGTGTGCTGCCGAAGTCGCTGGCGTACTTTCAAATCTATTTTGCCGGGGTGTCCACGGTAATCATGTACAATATCTGCATGGCTATCATGCGGGCACTGGGGGACAGTATTCATCCGCTTTACTATCTGATGCTGTCGTCCGCGATCAATGTGGTGCTGGATATGCTGTTTGTGGCGGTGTTTAGCTGGGGTGTGGCCGGCGCGGCAATCGCTACGGTGATTGCTCAAGGTGTCAGCGTGGTGCTGTGTATCCTCCGGCTGTGCCGGGTTTCAGATGATACCCGTTTGGATTTCCGAAAACTAAGATTTTATAAGGGAATTATGGCAGAAGTGCTGGCGCAGGGGCTGCCTACCGGCATACAAAATTCTGTGATCAGCATTGGCAACCTGACCGTGCAGGCCAGCATCAATTCCTTTGGCGCGTTCGCTATGGCGGGAGTGGGGGCATACTCCAAGCTGGAGGGCTTTGTGTTCTTGCCCATTACCAGTATGTCCATGTCCCTGCCAACCTTTATCGGTCAGAATTTAGGGGCGGGGGAGTACAGCCGTGCCAAAAAGGGCGCGGGCTTCGGGATCTTGTTTGGCGTGCTTACGGCGGAGCTGCTGGGGATCTTTATCTATTTCTTTGCTTCACCGCTGCTGAGGATCTTTGTGGACGAACCCCAATCGGTGGCGTATGGCACGGTGCATATGAAAACCACCTGCCTGTTCTTCTTCCTGCTGGCTCTGAGCCATTGCGCCGCGGGTGTGCTCAGGGGCTGCGGCAAGGCGTTCATCCCCATGATCGCCATGCTTAGCTTTTGGTGCGGTGTTCGGGTGGTGTATGTGACCTCCATCCTGAAGATCATCCCGGAATTTCGGATGATCTCGTGGGCGTATCCTCTGACATGGGCACTCAGCTCCGCGGTTTTGGTGGCGGTGCTGATTTTCTCCGATTGGACGAAGGGCTTTGTGAAAAAGAGAATATAAAAGACCGCCCTTCACGGGCAATGTCATTAAGAAAACCTTGTCATTCCGACCGAGCGCAGCGAGTGGAGGAATCCGTTCTCACAAAAGGAGATTACGGATTGCCACGCGCTTCGCGATCGCAATGACAGTCTGAACTTAATGACATTGCCCGTGAAGGGCGGTTTTTTGATATTATTTTACCGCGTCCTGCAAGGCTTGGGCGATGGGGAGCATCCGCTCCGGCGTCAGCTTTTCCACCTTGCGGTCGTAGCTCAGAAGGCCGTTGGTTTCGTCCTCCACGTCGGATACCTGTGTATAAATGGCGGCGCACAGACCCTCCCGGGCTGCCGGGAGCACCTGCTCCATATAAAGCTGCTCCACCGCCTGCGCGAAAGCGTCGCGGTCCTCGAATTTCCCGTAGCCGTAGGTCTTTTCCGTATTGAATACGTGGCCGGCCGGCTTGTAGGAATATCCGCCGAACTCCGAAAGCACCAGCGGCTTTTCTCCCGCTTTCAGACGGATGGGCTTGAAATACACATGGCGGCTGTCCACATCGGTCTGCTTTCTGCGGAACCAGCCGGAGGTGCTGTCGATCCACCGGCTGCTGTCCAGCGTTTTCAAATGGGCGTATACCGTGTCGCTGTCGAACTGTCCCCAGCCCTCGTTGAAAATTGTCCAGTACAGGATGCTGGGATGGTTTTTAAGCTGGGCGACGGTGCGCTCCATGCCTACCAAAAAGCTGTGGCGGGTGGCGGGGTCGGGGTGCATACGCCGGTCGTTCAGGGTTTGCAGACCCACGGTGGGCAGGGCGGTGTCCCGCAGGAACTGATAGTCGCCGTTGTTGACCATATCCTGAAAGACGATCATACCCAGCCGGTCGCATTGATAGTAAAACTCCTCCGGCTCCAGCTTGATGTGCTTGCGAAGGGTGTTGAAGCCCAGCCGCTTCATTGCCAGAATATCATCGGCGTAGCATTGGGGCGCGGCGGGGGTGAACAGACCGTCGGGCCAGTAGCCCTGATCCAAAAGCCCGTGGAAGAAATAGGGCTTTCCGTTCAGGCAAAGCCGGGAAAAGCCGCCTGTTTCCTTGATTTCCAGCGTCCGCAGAGCGAAATAGGATTCCACCCGGTCGGTTTCCGTTTCCACGGTGAAGGAATACAAATAAGGATCTTCAGGACTCCACAAATGGGGCACTTCCGGCGCAATGGTCGCCTGTCCATCCTTAAGAGGGAATTTACCCAGTCCGTCCACGGTGATCCGCCCGTCCAGCTTGGGCTGGGTGGAAACGGTGACGCTTTCACCGTTGCAGCGAATATCCAGGGACTGAATATAGCCCTCCGGCACGCTTTCCAGCCACACAGTCTGCCAAATGCCGGACACCGGGGTGTACCACATTCCGCCCCGTTTTTGGGTCTGCTTGCCGTAGGGCTGGGACAGATCCTTCAAATCGTCCCGGCAAATCAGACACAGCTCGTTTTCCGGCTGCAGGGCAGAGGTGATGTCAAAGGTGATATTCCAATAACCGCCGGAATGTTCACCGATTTCTTTGCCGTTTACATAACACGTCAGCTTCTGATCTGCCGCGCCGATGTGCAGCAGCACCCGATCCTTTTGAAAGCCCTCCGGCAGGGTGAAACTGCGGCGGTAGCGCAGGGCGCAGTTTTCGCGGAAGTGTTCGTTTATGCCGGAAAGCCGGCTCTCCGGGCAGAAGGGGACGAGGATCTTTCGGTCAAAGCCCTCTTTGCAGGCAGAAAATTCCCATTCGCCGTTCAGATTTATATAGCTGTCCCGGCGGAGCTGGGGGCGGGGATAGACCTGCCAAGGCTGTCCGGCAAGGGTTTCTCCGGCAATCGTAGAAAGGGTCTGTATCACCGGGCGACCTCCTTTTTATTGCGGTTCACAAGGAAACGCACCAGCGGGATCAGTCCGATCCAAACCGCTACAATGGCGACAAACGCCGCAAGGAAAATATTTTGATTAGGGACAAAGGAATAAGTGCCGTCACTATTGAGGATCTGCTCCGCGTTTTTCAGCACAGCGGCACCGATGGCCGGGCCGACGACACCGGGGATCAGAACCTGTCCCACAATGCGCAGGCCCTGAAACATTCCGGCACGGTTTTCCGGGGTGTGGTCACGGAGCATGGCACCGAATACCGCCATGCCGGAAAGATAGCCGCACATCATCAGGAGCGAGCCTATGAATACCATGGCGGTATTCCGGAAGAAGTACAGAAGCATATAGCCCAGCATCAGCAGAACCAGCGAGGGGACTACCGCGGCGCGGAAGCCCTTGCGGTCGTAGACCTTGCCGTAAAGGGCGGTGAATATCGCCGCCAGCAGGATCGCCGGTGCCATGATCAGAACGTAGTTGTCCATGCCCAAGGAAACGGAGTAATACAAAATCAGGTAGGGCATAAAGATCTGTATGGAAATATTGAACAAGGCGAAGGCGAGCAGGCTCAAGTAAAGAGCCGGATTGCTCCGCACCACGCCGGGGCGGAAGCCGTAGAAGATATTGGCGAAGTAATTCTGGTTGCTTTGGGTCTGGATGGGCTTTTCCTCGATGAGGAACAGTCCGGCGATGCCAAGAACGGTCACCACCGTGCCAATCACACCGAAGATGATCGTCCAGCTTTCCTGCTTGCTCTGGTCAAGCCCCATGAAGCCGCCGAACACCACTAAAATGGCAAGCAAAGGCATCATGGAGTTGATGCCCTCTGCCCGTCCACGGTTGGTTTCATCGGTGGAGTCGGTGAGCCATGCGTTGAAGCAGGCATCGTTGGCAGACGAGCCGAAGAAGGTCATCAGGCAGTCCATAATGATCACGGCGGATACGCCCACAGAGGCCGCGGAGGCCACGGCGGGAAACAGCGCGTTGATCACATCCATGCGGATCAGCGCGAAGCTCCAAATGGAGATGCCCCAAAGGATGTAGCCGGCACAAATAAACAGCTTGCGCTTGCCCAGCTTGTCCGACAGCGCACCGATCAAAAGAGTGGTCACGGTGGCACAGACCGCGCTGGCGGCTACCATGGCGGAGATGGCTTCGGCACTGGCGTTGAACATTTTGTAGATGAACACATTCAGGTACATATTCTCTACGACCCATGCAACCTGACCCACAAGGCTGAAGATCACAAGGGCGGCGTAAAATTTACCGGATCGTTTCATAATTGCCCTCCATTTTACCCATTTTGGGGAATAATGCTATTATATTCAGAACAATCTGGATCGTCAATCCCGTTGACAAAAGGGGCAGGAGAGCACGGCGTTAGCGACAGAGTGTCAATAAACCCCTGTCATTGCGAGGAGGCCCCTTGCGGGCCGACGTGGCAATCTCATTTTATTCCTTTAACAACCTTAAATCCTGGGCAATTCCAACAAAACTGCGTAGTTTTTCATTGAGATTCCCACGGTCGCTTCGCTTCCTCGGAATGACACCGCTTTTTTGACAGTCTCGCACGGCGTTAGCCGGGACGGAGGGGTTGCTCCGCATTTGTTAATTTTTCGTTACATTTATGGCTGTTTTGCCTAATTTTTCCGTTTCTCTCTTGACTGTTTTATGCAACATGATATAATTGCTTCGTTAGGCTTTCCCGAAACACGAAAGGAGAAATTCAAATGCGTATCACCACACTTCTTACTCAGGCGAGCTTTGCCAAGCAAGGCGATGCTTTCGCTCCCATCGACCTTCCCCACACCTGGAATGCTTTGGACGGACAGGATGGCGGCAATGACTATTGGCGCGGAATCGGCACCTACGTGATCGACCTGCCCGACCCCACCGAGGGCAAGAAGCAATATATCGAGCTTCAGGGCGCGAACCATGTAGCCACCGTCTATTGCAACGGTCGGGAGCTGGGCACCCATAAGGGCGGCTTCTCCACCTTCCGCTACGATTTGACCCCCGCCATGCTGCCTAATGGCAACCGGCTTACCGTGGTGGTAAGCAACGCCAAGTGCGACGTCTACCCTCAGAACGCCGACTTTACCTTCTACGGCGGTCTGTATCGGGATGTGAATTTCATCGAGGTTTCCAACGCCCACTTCGACCTTCTGAAGGACGGCACCTCCGGCGTTTTCGTCACACCCTACTGCTCCGGCAAGACCCGTGTAGATCTGTTCCCCGTAGGCGCGGAGGGGTGCACCGTCACCGTTGCCCTTAAGGATGCCGGGGGCAATACTGTTTTGACCGCTTCCGCGGATGCCGCAGCCCATACGGTGATCAAGGGTGATGTGAAGCAGCCCCATCTGTGGCACGGCGTAGAGGATCCCTACCTGTATACCTGCGAGGCCACCATCGAGAAAGACGGTGAGATTTTGGACACCGTTTCCGTCACCTACGGCTACCGCTCCTTCCGTGTCGATCCCAATACCGGCTTCTGGCTCAACGGCAAAAATGTACCGCTGCACGGTGTATCCCGCCATCAAGACCGGAAGGACAAGGGTTGGGCGGTCTCCAAGGCAGACCACGAGGAGGATGCCGCCCTGATCCGTGAGCTGGGTGCCAACACCATCCGCCTTGCCCACTATCAGCACGATCAGTATTTCTACGACCTGTGCGATAAGCTGGGCTTTGCTCTGTGGGCGGAGATTCCCTTTATCTCCCAGTTCATCCCCACCAAGGATGCCTACGAGAATACCATTTCCCAGATGACCGAGCTGGTGGCGCAGAACTATAACCACCCCTCCATCTTCTTCTGGGGCATCTCCAATGAGATCACCATCACCGGCGAGTGCGAGGAGCTGTACCGCAATCTGTGCGACCTGCACGCCCTGTGCAAGAAGCTGGATCCCAGCCGTCTGACTACCATGGCGGAAGTGACCATGGTGCCCATGAACTCTGAGCACGTGTATATCACCGACATTCTCAGCTACAACCATTATTTCGGCTGGTACGTAGGCGATGTGGAGGACAACGGCCCTTGGTTCGACCGCTTCCATGCCCTGAATCCCGACCGCTGTCTGGGCGTTTCCGAGTACGGCGCGGAGAACATCCTGAAATGGCACACCGCCGAGCCGGACAACCATGACTATACCGAGGAATACGCCTCCTACTACCACCATGAGATGCTCAAGATCTTTGCTGCCCGTCCCTACCTGTGGAGCACCCATGTGTGGAACTGCTTCGACTTTGCCGCCGATGCCCGTAACGAGGGCGGTGTGGTCGGCATGAACAACAAGGGTCTGATCACCTACGACCGCAAGACTAAGAAGGATGCCTACTACATTTACAAAGCATACTGGAATCCCGACCCCATGATCCACATCGCAGGCGGACGCTTTGTAGACCGTGCCCCCGAGGAGCGCAACGTCACCGTCTACACCAATTGCGATGAGGTGACCCTGTACCTTAACGGCAAGGCTTTGGAAACCAAAACCGCTCAGGATCATGCCGTGGTGTTTGAAAATGTGCCCTTGGCAGACGGGGCTAATGCGCTGGTCGCCAAGTCCGGCAGCGTGGTATCCAATGAGATCGCCCTCAACGGCGTTGCCGAGCACAACTACGCCTATGACCTGCCCGAGGGCAATCAGGGCGCGAACTGGTTCAATGACCCCGCTGCTGTGGCCGCCCGGAAGGCATTCAAGTACCCCAAGGGCTACTACTCCATCAAGGATAAGGTGGGCGTTCTCATGGCGAATCCTCAGACCGCCGCGATTCTTGGCAATCTGATGCAGCAGGTCATGGGCGGCGCAGGTGCAGGCATAATCGATATGGCCGCCATGGGCGAGGATATGATGCAAATGATGAATATGATGCGTCTGACAGATATGCTGAAAATGGCTGGCGATAAGGTCCCCATGGAAGCTAAGGTCGCTCTGAATAACACATTGATCCAAATCAAGAAATAACCCAAAAAGGGGCTGCCCGCAGGCAGCCCCTTTTCCTAGCAAAATCAAACCTTATCGATTGCCTGCTTCAGATCCTCAATGAGATCTTCCACGTTTTCAAGACCGCAGCTCAGGCGAATCAAATCCGCGCCGACCCCGGCGGCCTCCAGCTCCGCGTCAGTCATCTGACGGTGGGTCGTGGATGCCGGATGCAGACAGCAGGTACGGGAGTCCGCCACATGGGTTTCAATCGAGCCCAGCTCCATGTGCTTCATGAAGCTCTCCGCGGCCTTCCGTCCGCCCTTCAAGCCGAAGGAAATCACGCCGCAAGAACCGTTGGGCAGATACTTCTGCGCCAGCGCGTAGTCCTGATCGGTGTCAAGTCCGCAGTACTTGACCCACGCCACCTTCTCATTGTCCCGGAGGA
>CAZAOL010000022.1:0-14869 GCA_964486785.1 uncultured Oscillospiraceae bacterium | reverse complement strand
GCTTGCCCTCGGTCAGACCGGTTTCGGTGCAGGTGGGTTCGACCGCTTCGTCAACCACTTCGGTATGTCCCAAAGCTTCCTTCTCGTCAGCGGTGTAGGTATCGCCGCAGACGGAGCAGGTGTAGGTGGTGTAGCCGCCCTCGGTGCAGTCGGGCTCGGTCACGTCTGCTTCGTAGCTGTGACCGTCAGACGGAACAACCGTTTCCACCCGGCTGATTTCCGTGCCACAAACAGTGCAGTATACTACGGTTTCGTAGCTGCCGTCAGTGGTACAGGTTGCGTCGACTTCGTTCTCGACAACTGCGTCGCCTGCGGTGTGACCCAAAGCATCAACCTCGTCAGCGGTATAGGTGTCGCCGCAGACGGAGCAGGTGTAGGTGGTATAGCCACCGACGGTGCAGGAGGGCTTGGTCTCGACTGCCTCATAGTTGTGTCCGTCGGAAATAATATCCTCAGTGTAGCTGTCGCCGCAAAGGGAACAGGTGTATGTACGCACGCCATTCTCCGTGCAGGTGGCGGCCTTGGTCACCTCGGACTTATAGCTATGGGAGCAGGGATAAGTAACGCTCAGCTTGCCGGTTTTTACATCAACGCTGAACACATAGGTACCGGCAACGGTGGTGGTGATTTTAGCATTGGCGGAAGTGCTGCTGCTGAAGCTAAGACCCGTAGTTGTGCCGGTAATCGTGGTGTTGCAGCCAGTCCATGTGCTGCCATTCATGACCTTGAACTCATAAGTGGTTGCACCGTTTAATTCCAGCGAAACATAGCCGACAGAGGAGCCAACAGCTTCCCGCTGGAACTGGTTCGCAGTTGTGCTCCAGCCGTTGAAGCCGCCGGGAAGATACCAACCGGTGGGCTGCCATTCCGTATTGTACAAATCATAGGCATACTTTTTATTAACCGAGCCGTCATAATGCATATAGTAGCAGATGCCGTCATACCAACCGCCGGTAATATCAACACTTTGTTCAAAGCCTGACTGGCTGCTTGTACCGTTGAAAATGATGCCGGTAACATCCGTGGGCACTTCCAGAACATAGTAGTCATAAGTGCCGTCGTTGCTATAGTACTCCATGCTGATGCCTGACCAACTGGGATTCGTAGCTGTTGTACTTCCCCAGTAGTACAGACGAACACCGGTCCAGTTCCAGTTATTCTGGAAGTAGATGGTCATAGTATTGGTGGCTGCGGACGAAACCGTAGAAACAGCAGGCACCATGCTCAGCACCATGCACAGGCACAGCAGGGCACTGAGGATTCGTTGGGGTATGTTCCGTTTTCTATTCATAATAACCCTCCATTTTACCTGAAATCGGCAACCCAATCTCATATACTTTTCCACCTA
This sequence comes from uncultured Oscillospiraceae bacterium, assembly GCA_964486785.1. GTDB lineage: Bacteria > Bacillota > Clostridia > Oscillospirales > Oscillospiraceae > Faecousia. The sequence continues at coordinate 13,521 of CAZAOL010000022.1, read as the reverse complement.
AGATATTACCATAAAAATTTTTGAAATGCAACTGTTTTTTGTAAACCAATACAAATTCCGTGGAAGTGGGTAAAAGTCAACACCTCCGGCATTGCCGGAGGTGTCGCGGGCTTGTCAAAAAAGCACTTTGCAGCGAAGCTCCATCACCTTCCCCCGGGGGGAAGGTGGCAGCCCGAAGGGCTGACGGAAGGGGAACGGCGAAAACCAAAAGTTCATTTAAGTTCTGAAACCGGGAGAAAAACAAAACTTTTCTGCCCGCATTCCCCTTCAGTCAGAAATGCCCGTTCCGGTCATTTCTGACAGCTCCCCCCCGGGGGAAGCCAAGGGCGCTGCCGCGCCAGAGGTTTTTTGACGGACTGGCGGGTTTTGCCTGCATTACAGCATCGCCAAGATTTGCCCCTTGGGGCGAACGCCGGAGGCACGCTGCAGGATCTGACCGTCCCGCACTACAATCAGGGTGGGAATACTCATGATTTGGTACTGGTTTGCCAGCTCCGGTTCTTCGTCCACATTGATCTTGCACACCTTCACATCCGACCGCTCCTGAGCTACCTGCTCCAAGATCGGAGCCAAAGCCCGGCACGGGCCGCACCACGATGCCCAGAAATCCAACAGCACCGTACCGCTGTGGCCCAACACTTCCGCTTCAAAATCTGCCTGTTTCACGTTCATGATAGTCATAATTTTATCCTCCTTTGTAATTATATCCAATTTTTCTTATCCCAATGCCACATCCAGCATCATCATAAGGCTAAAGCCCACGGCGAAAAATACCGTGCCGATATTGGAGTGATCCCCCTCGGACATCTCCGGAATCAGCTCCTCCACCACTACATACAGCATCGCGCCTGCGGCGAACGCCAGCATATACGGCAGAATCGGCACCATTACCCCTGCCAGCAGAATCGTTGCGATCGCGCCGATCGGCTCAATGATGCCGGACAGCACACCGTAGCCAAACGCCTTCCTCCGCTTCATACCCTCGCTTTTCAGGGGCATGGAGATGATCGCGCCCTCCGGCAGGTTTTGCAAAGCGATTCCCATTGCCAATGCCAGCACACCGGCGGCGGAAATACTTCCGTCACCTGCCAGCCAGCCTGCCGCCACTACGCCCACCGCCATGCCTTCCGGCAGGTTATGTAGTGCCACCGCCAGTACCAGCATGGTGGATTTTCCCAGTCGGCTGGGCGTTCCCTCCGGGCTGGTGCTGTTCATGTGCAGGTGAGGGATCACCCGATCCAGCAGCAGCAAGAACAAAAATCCAATCCATACGCCAATGAACGCAGGCAGGAAAGACAGCTTTCCCAAATGCTCCGACTGTTCAATCGCCGGGATGATCAAGCTCCATACAGAAGCTGCCACCATCACACCCGCGGCGAATCCTGTAAGCGACCGCTGCAGCACCCGGCGCATCTCCCCTTTCATAAAAAACACACAGGCCGCACCCAGTACCGTCCCTAAAAACGGCAAGGCTATGGCGATCCACACCTCCCAATTCATGCTCCGACCTCCTTTGGAATCTGTTTTCCTGTATCTTACTATGTACACGGCGGTAATTCTGTGATAAAGTTACGGAGAGAAAACGCATAAATTGTGTATGATACATTTACAAAGTAAAATTGGGAGGGTAATCTATGTTCATCACCAACGACATCCGCTATATCGGTGTAAACGACCGTCAGATCGACCTGTTTGAGGGTCAGTATGCGGTGCCCAACGGCATGGCGTACAATTCCTATGTAATCATGGACGAAAAAATCGCCGTTATGGACACCGTAGACAAGGGCTTTACCCATCCGTGGCTGGATAAGCTTCAGGTGGAGCTGGCAGGACGCACGCCGGACTATTTGATCGTGCAGCATATGGAGCCGGACCACTCTGCCAATATCGGGGTATTTATGGAGCTGTATCCGAAAGCCACGGTAGTTTCCTCCGCCAAGGCCTTCATGATGATGAAGAATTTCTTCGGCACGGACTTTTCCGACCGCCGGATCGTGGTGGGCGAGGGCGATACCCTGTGCTTAGGCAAGCACACCCTGACCTTCGTTACCGCGCCTATGGTGCATTGGCCGGAGGTTATCGTGACCTATGACGCTTATGATAAAGTGCTGTTCTCCGCCGATGGCTTTGGCAAATTCGGCGCGCTGGACGCGCAGGAGGATTGGGCCTGTGAGGCACGCCGGTACTATATCGGTATCGTAGGAAAATACGGCACTCAGGTGCAGGCTCTGCTGAAGAAGGCCGCCGGACTGGACATTCAAATCATCTGTCCCCTCCACGGCCCTGTGCTAACGGAGGATCTGGGCTATTATCTGGAGCTTTACGATATCTGGTCGTCCTACCGGGTGGAAAGCGAAGGCATTGTAATTGCCTATACCTCCGTCTACGGCAATACAAAAGCCGCTGTGGAGCTGCTGGCGGAAAAGCTGCGGGAAAAGGGCTGCCCCAAGGTGGTGATCAACGACCTTGCCCGCTGCGACATGGCAGAGGCGGTGGAGGATGCCTTCCGCTACGGGAAGCTGGTGCTGGCCACCACCACCTATAATGCGGATGTTTTCCCCTTCATGAAGACCTTTATCCATCACCTTACCGAGCGCAACTTCCAAAACCGTACCGTAGCTCTGATGGAAAACGGCTCTTGGGCACCCCTCGCCGCCAAGGTCATGCGTGGGATGCTGGAGGGCAGCAAAAACCTGACCTTTACCGATACCACCGTGCGGATCCTCTCCGCTTTGGATGACAGCAGCAAGGCGCAGATAGAAGACATGGCTCAGGAGCTGTGCCGGGACTATCTGGCGCGGCAGGATGCCACCGCCAACAAAAACGATATGTCCGCGCTGTTTTCCATCGGCTATGGGCTGTATGTAGTCACCTGCCGGGACGGAGAGCGGGACAACGGTCTGATTGTCAACACGGTCACGCAGGTCACCAACACCCCCAACCGGGTGGCCGTGACCATCAACAAGCAGAACTATTCCCACCATATCATCTCCCAAACCGGAAAGCTGAACGTGAACTGTCTGGACACCTCCGCCCCCTTTTCCGTGTTTGAAACCTTCGGCTTCCAAAGCGGACGCAGCGCGGATAAGTTTGCCGGCATTGACGAGCTTAGAAGCGACAACGGTCTGCGCTTCCTGCCCCGGTATATCAATGCGTTCCTCAGCCTGAGCGTGGAGAGCTATGTGGATCTGGGTACTCACGGAATGTTCATCTGCTCTGTCACCGAAGCGCGGGTAATCTCCGAACGGGACACCATGACCTATGCCTACTACCAAAGCAATGTAAAGCCCCGTCCTCAAACCGAGGGGAAAAAGGGCTATGTGTGCAAGATCTGCGGCTGGATCTACGAGGGAGATACTCTGCCGGAGGACATCGTATGTCCCCTGTGCAAGCACGGAGCTGCCGACTTCGAGCCGATTCAGTAATCTCAACCCCGCCAATAATCGTTGCATTATTTTGGCAATTGTAGTATAATAAGCCCATCTATTGGGGAAAGGGCGAGTAACCATGCTTTCAAGAGATGACTTTCAAATCAAGGTTCACAGCGGACTTCGGTTTTTAGACGGAGCTACGGGCTCCAACCTGCAAAAGTCCGGGATGCCCCGGGGCTGCTGTACCGAGCAGTGGGTTCTGGAGCATCCGGATGCGCTGACCGCCCTCCAGCGGGAATATGCGCGCGCCGGGGCGCAAATTCTCTACGCCCCCACCTTCCAGGCGCAGCCCATGGCACTGGAACGGGTGGGCTTGGCAGACCGAACCGAGGAGATCAACGCAAAGCTGGTGGAGCTGACCCGCTCTGTAGCCGGGGATTGCCTTGTCGCCGGAGATTTGACCACCCTTGCCACCTTCACCGACAGCTTTGACGAGGAAAACTTCGATCTTTTGGTGGCGGAATACAGCCGCCAGATTCGGGGGCTGATCGACGGCGGCGCGGATATTTTGGTGGCAGAAACGCTGATGTATCCGCTGGAGGCGGAAGCGATTCTCACTGCCGCGGAGCTGGAAGGCGCAGGCGCGGTCATGTATAGCTTCACCATGCAGCCGGACGGCTCCTTATTCTCCGGCGCGGATGCCGAAAAGGCACTTCGGGAGCTGGAGGAGGCGGGTGCTGCCGCCGTGGGCTTCAACTGTGTAGCCGCGGATATGATGACCCCCTATCTGGTAAGCAAGCTGCGTCGGGAGGTGAAAGGCCCGCTGGTGTGCAAGCCCAACGCGGGAATCCCGGTGATCGACGGCGAGGGCGTTGCCCGTTACCCCATGTCCCCGGAGGATTTCGCCGCCATCGTCACCGAATGTAAAAAGATGGGCGCGGATCTGCTGGGTGGCTGCTGCGGCACTACCCCCGCCCATATCGCCGCCCTTCGTGAGGCCTTGCTATAATGAAAAGCGAAATTCTATCTCATCTGTCCCACCACCCATGGGCGGATACTGTGCAATTTTTTTCAACCCTTCCCTCCACCAACACCTATGCCAAACAGCTTGCCGCCCAAGGCGCGCCGGAGGGAACGGTGGTGATCGCGGACGCGCAGACCGCCGGACGGGGGCGGCTGGGTCGCAGCTTCGACTCCCCCGCCGGGCAGGGCATTTGGATGAGCGTGATTCTCCGCCCCGACTGTAAGCCGGAGCAATTGATGCACCTGACCTGCGCCGCGGCGGTGGCGGCCTGTGACGCGGTGGAGCGGGAAACCGGCCATCGTCCCGGTATAAAATGGATCAACGATCTGGTGACGGACGGGCGAAAGCTGGCAGGAATCCTCACAGAGCTTTCCATAGATTCCGCCACCGGGCAGGTGGACTACGCTGTTTTAGGCATTGGATTAAACTGCAATCAGCAAAGGGTAGATTTCCCGGAGGAGCTGCGCCCCATTGCCTGCTCTTTGGCAGAGGTCACCGGCGCGCTGGTTTGCCGCAGCCGCCTGATCGCCGCCTTGATCCGTTCCTTCTGGGAAATGCGCCAAGCCCTCCCCCGCCGGGAGCAAATCATGGCGCGCTACCGCCAAGACTGCGTTACCTTAAATCAGGAAATCACCGTGATTCAAGGGAAGCTCCGCCGGGATGGTGTAGCTTTATCCCTGTCCGACGACGGTGCGTTGACCGTAGCCTACACCGACGGCACGGCAGGTATTGTCCGATCCGGTGAGGTATCCGTCCGTCCCCGCCACGGCGCAAGGAGCTAAACGACGCCTTAGAAGCCGTAATCTCCTTTTCGGGTAACGGATTCCTCCGGCCGCTTTGCTGCCTTGGAATCATCACGTGTTGACATCACGATAACCGAAAGTAGAGACCGGCGTCCTCGACGGCCCTTAACCTGAGCAGCTTCGCCGATGGACCGTCGAGGACACCGATTCCTACAGAGTTTTATTCATAATAATTACATATTACTTTTTGGTGAAATTTTGGGTTGCTTTTCCCGCTGCTTTGGGATATACTAAAGATGACTTTATATATTTAGGAGGTAACGCCCCATGAAAGCTTTAGAAATTATCATTAAGATTGTTGTTGCTCTGGCCGCCATTGCCGGCATCGCTTTTGTCATCGTCAAATACGGCGACAAAATTGTTGCGTGGTTCAAAAAGCATTTTAGCTGCTGCTGTGGTGAGTGCGACTGCACCTGCTGCGATTGCGAGAGCGACGATGTGGAAGCTCCTGCTGAGGAATTTGCCGCGGAAGAAGATGCCGCGGTTGCCACCGAGTCCGATTTTGAGGGCTGATTACCGACATAAAAGGCAGTATGACCGAACCGTCATACTGCCTTTGCTTTTTGCTTTTGTAGTTGGATGGCTAGATTTCAAAACATTCGCACAGGTATACGCTTTTTTCCCTTGTCCCGTTCCCGTACTGCTTGACGTAGGACTTATGTATGTGTCCATGAAAATGCCATTGCACACGGTTTCTATAGATATAATCGGTAATGCCAATCAGCCCCGAGTGTGCCGGATCGCTGTGGAAATCCTTCAGCATAATATCGTGGGTCAGGAGCACATCGGCCTGAGGCAGCCCTCGGGATATGGCAAGACTTTCATACTGTGTATGAGAAGGGAATTCCTCGTTTTTATACCGAAAGCTCCCATCCAGCCCGGCAAAACGCACACCCTTGCACTCATAGCTTTCTCCGGAAATTTCACGTACACCAAATTCGCTGTATATGGAAAAGGAGTCGTGATTTCCCTTAACCGCGATGATTTCTTCTTTTGGGATGCAATCCAGAATCCGAACCATATCCTCCGGAAGAATATCCCCCAGCAATACGCAAAGATCATACTCCCCCACCGTATCCATAAAACGAGGGAATCGATTGTCGCCAAAGGCTAAGTATCCATGGGTGTCTGAGACGACCAGCAGCTTCAGCCCAAGGCTCTTGGGCACAACCGCCCTTTGATTCTCCCGCAGAAGCCGGAATAGCTCCTCGTATTTTTTGATCTCAAGGGAATCAAAATTGGCAGCTTCCTTTACGAATTTCTGGATTCTGAATTCTTGATTGTTCCCGCTCCAAAGCATCCTGTATTCCCTTTCCCGAGCTTCTATTTCAGCTTTTTTCCGCAAACGATATCTACAATTTCCTTTGCCACCGTATCCACATCGTTATTCACGATCACATAATCATAATCTTTGGACGCTTCAATCTCTGCCAGTGCCATATTGATGCGGTTTTCTATTTCTTCCGGAGTGTTTTCCCCCCGGGAGCTGAATCTCCTTCTCAGCTCTTCAATAGAGGGCGGCTTCAGAAAAATGCTGGTAGCTAACGGATACCTGCCCACGACGTTTTTCCTGCCGTTTATATCCAGTATGATGAAAACGGGCGTTGTCTGCGGGTGCTTTTCCAGCTCACTGCAAAGCGTTGCGTAATAACCGTTATCATAAAGGTTATGCTCAACGAATTCTCCCCGCTCCTTCTTTTCCTGAAACTCCGCTTCGGTCAGGTAATAATAGTCAACCCCGTGCTTTTCATTTGAGCGGGGTGGCCGTGTGGTTGCGGTTATCGCCCGTTCAACCTCGGGCATCCGTTTCTTTACTGCCTCATACACAGTATTCTTACCGGTGGCGGAGGGGGCGGACAGAATAAATAGATTCTTTCCCAGACCGCCCCCGCATTTCATATCACTCATCAGATCTTCTCCTGTCCATAATCTTTACAACACTTTTCTATCCTGTGCCAATTATACACCGCCAAGCCCCAAGAATCAACAGCAAACCTGCTCTCAAACGCAAAAAATCCGTTTTTTCCACGCCTTGACTATCCTTATGACACATGATACAATGCTTTTGATTTGTACGGATGCAAAAACACCACCGAATACTGCGGCTTCGTCGCTGACCGAATCGCAGACGGTGGTATTTTTTCTTTGCATGATATTTGACGGCTTCGGGAGGCTCGCGCCCTATGATCCATATCGCTTGTGTTGATATTACTTCCATCGGCGAACAGGAATACCTTCAGCTATATGCTCAGGCATCACCCGCCCGCAGACAGCGGGCAGACCGCTGCTTGCGTCAGGAGGACAAGATCCGATGTGTCGCCGCCCACGCGCTGATTCGATACGCGGTGGCGCAGGAGCTGAAGCTTACGGATTTTACGGTGGAGCAGGAAGCCTTTGGCAAGCCCTATATTCCGGGCAGACCGGATTTTCACTTCAATCTGTCCCATTCCGGACACTGGGTAGTCATCGCCTACGGCGACAGTCCGGTGGGAATCGACGTGCAGGAGATCCGGACGGACGCCAAAAAAGAAAGCATCGCCCGCCGGAATTTCACCCCAGAGGAGCAAGCCTATCTGTTCGATGCCACGGCTGACGAACAGGAAAAGCGGTTCTTTCAGATTTGGACTGCTAAGGAAAGCTACCTGAAGTATCTGGGCACAGGGCTACGCCAGCCGCTGGATTCGTTCTGCGTTGTGCCGGACGGCTCCGCGCTTGGTGTCCGGCTTACCAGCACCTTTTGGGACGGATATGTCCTCAGCCTGTGCACACAGGCTGAGCATACCAATGTTATTCCGTTGACTCCGGAGCAATTTACAAAATAATAAATTACCGGATGTCGCCTGCTTCGGGCTTGCTGCCATAGGTATCCTTTTGGCTGCAACCGGCCCGTCCGCCGCCGGCGCAGGCACAGGCGCAGGCACAGGCGCAGCCGCCTCCACCGCCACTTCTGCCTCCATACCTGGCGTTACGCTTATCCCGTTCCCGGATGTAATAGGGGTTGGATCTTCCGTATGTATGGACATGGTAACCATACCCCGTGAGGAAGCCCCGCCCCCGGTCGTAGGACACATAGCTGTCTATGATGTATACCTCCGGAATAATCAAAAACAATGCAACGAATAAGCAGAACACAACAATCGCTGCCTTGAGATCCTCCAGCTCGTTGTACGCGCCGTCATCGTCAAAGGGGAAGTAGTCCGCCACCTGACATCCGGCGAAGTCATGGGTGCCGTACTGCACGAACATTTTGCAGTATTCACCGTAGTTAAGACTTCCCCGCCAAACCTGCGGTTCATCCTCCCCAAGCCATGTGAATTCATATTCCTCCACCTGAATGGCATTAAACCAGCAAGGCACAAACTCATAAAAATATCCCTTGTTGTTTTGGCAGAGCATATTCCTTTGGTTCACCTTGAAGGAAAATTCCACCGTCTCACCGGCAACATAGGAATCCTCAAAATAAAGCTCCAAAGATACGTAATCGCCGTCGGTGTATTTGCTATAGGTGCTGATATTGTCGGAAACGGAGTCGGGATAAACCGCGAAGTCTTGGTTTGCCATGCCGATCTCCACCCATGTCAGCTCCAAAATCTCGTCCTTCGCTTCCCAAAGGAAGCTGTATTCAATGTCCAAGCTGCCGTCCTCCAGCGGAGCAACGGTTACACGGTACTGATGGATCAGATCCCGGGGCTTGGGCTGAAATACGATTCCAAAAATGACCAAGCCGATCTGAGCGGCAACAATCAACACCAAAAGAACGGTACTGCCCACCGGGAAGGTTCGATTGGCTTTGATGTACTTTTCCTCGTATTTTGCGTTTACACGGCCCTTTTTCATCCCCGGTCACCGCCTTTCTTCTTTCGGAACGGGCAGTCCAGTGCCTGCTCCTCCGGCATATCCCGCAGCATCTTACACAGCGGGTGCTGCCAAATGCGTTTGAAGGGGACTTCCAGGATATTTCCAAGAGAAGCATCCCCGCTCAGCCAGCTTTGGCAAGGCACCACCGTTCCGTCCGGCGCGACGGCCATGTTGCTCAGGCAAGCACCGCACATGGGCACATTCATCCCCAAGGCTTCCAGCCGCTCTTTTTCTATCAGCCCCGGAGAGGTGAAGTCCATCTCCATTTCATGGGCGTTACAAAAAGCCTTGGCGTTTCTTACGATCTCAAAAAGCTCATCGGAGCTGAGGTCATATTCGTCATGGTTGATGCCCGCCATGCCGGTGCAGATCAAACCGCTGACGGTAACAAACCGGACACCCAAGGAATGAATAAACGCCAGTGTTTCCTCATAATCCCCGTTTTTTCGGCACAGGGGCGTGTTGATGCTGATGTCTAGACCGCCCGCCACCGCGTTGCGGATTCCCTGAACGGTATCCGCGTAGTGGTCGCTGCCCACCAGCGCGTTATGGATCCCTTCGTTGTGGGAATAAAGGGTTACCTGCACGCTGTCCAGCCCCGCCGCTTTGAGCGTAGCCACCAAGTCAGGAGTTAACATAACTCCGTTGGTATTGAGCCGGGTGACCATTCGCCTCGCGTAGCCTACCAGCTCCGCGATATCCTCCCGCATGGTGGGTTCTCCGCCGGTAAAGGTTACCATCGGCACACGGGCGGCATCCAAGCGGTCTATCACCTGCTTCCATTGCTGAGTGGTCATTTCCCTTGCCTTGCCCAGCTTCTGTCCCGCGGCATAGCAGAATACGCATTTTTGGTTGCAATGCCAGCCGCCCTGTGCATCGGTCATAGCACTGACCATCAGATCCATGCGGTGCGGGGCAGTCATATTATTTCGGTAGGCACGGATGGACAGCTTTTCAATTTCCGCCTGCGGGTCATCCCCTCTGGCTACCGCAAATAAAACATCCAGCAGCTCCTCCAGATCTGCCCCGATCTCAGCCTTCGGAACAGACGGATACACCCGGTGAACACGGCGGACAGTATTATCCACAATGGCTTGTTCATCCGCCTCTGTAATTGGTCTTCCGTCAAACCGGTTGACTTCCTTCATAAAATTGGACAGTATCAACGCCCATGCGTAGCCGATGGGCAGCAGGTAGTATCCGTTGAGAATCACAATGTATGCGTTGGAACGGAATACACGGAATTTGGGCGGGATCAGGTGGATCCGCACCACACCGGGCCCCTCCGGATTGAAGGTGCAGTGGCTGACGCCGTTTTTATACTCCCGATATTGGGCGATTTTGTTCTGTATGCCCATGGTAACCTCCAAAAATCTAACATATGTAATCTTAGTTTATTTCCGCCACATAGCGCGGTGGTCATTGCCGCTCCAGTGACCTTCAAAAAGCTCTGTTTTGTCGTTTTTAACTGTCTCCAAAGGGCTCTACCCATAATACAAATGATTGCAAAATGTCTTCTTTTTTGCTATAATCTTAGAAAAATCCCAAGGGGGTACGGGTATGAAATTTGCGGTCATCGACACAGAAACCAACTGGGCAGATCAGGTAATGTCCATCGGTACGGTCATTGCCGACGGAGATACCTTCCAATGTATCGAAGCGAAATACCATATCCTGCCTATGGAGTGCCAAATCGGCGGAATGTACGAAAGCACGCTGTACCTTCAAACGCCGGTGCCGCCCATCCTTTGCACCCGAGACGAAGCCATCCGTCAGCTACGGGATTGGTTCGCCCGCCACGGCGTTAGGGATATTTTCGCCTACAACGCCAGCTTCGACCGCAATCACCTGCCGGAGCTGCGGGATTTGGGCTGGTACGACATCATGCGCCTTGCCGCCTACCGCCAGCACAATCCCAAAATTCCCGGAGACGCCGATTGCTGCTCCACCGGCCGTCTGAAACGTGGCTACGGTGTCGAACCCATGCTCCGCCTGCTCTCCGGCGACCGGAACTATCGGGAAACCCACAACGCTTTTTTCGACGCGTTGGAGGAATTGGAGATCATGCGTCTGCTGGGGCATCCGCTTTCCCAATACCGCCCTTTGTAGTGCCCGTCAATCCAGCAAAAGTGCCTGTTTCAGAAAGTCCACCACACGGCGGCGGTACTCCCCCACCATGATCTGCTCCTGCACATCATCATAGATATTGTTACCATGATCTGTAAAATAGGTCATGGTATTTTTATTCAGGGACAGAGAATCCAGCGGCCAGCCCGGATGCCGGCTGGGCGATGGCGTGTCTACCATGTAAAACGCCGCGCCCTTCCCCCGTTCATCCAGAAAAGTGACCACTTCCCCCTCCCGGTACACCGCGATGCCGTCCAGATAGTAAGCAAGCACCTTACCTCCCAGCTCACGGATCAGCCCGGAATAATAGGCGATCATTTCCTCATCATCCAGCCGTTTCCCTTGGGGTGTACGGATGTTCAGTCCCGGCTGGCGGGGGTCGTCCATGGGGATGCTGTCAAAATACAGTCCGGAATCGTTGCAAATCACCCGGTCGCAGAAGCGTCCGTAGAACGCCGCCTTGATCCGGGCGTTTTCCTCAGGGCTTTTGCCGCTTTCCTCCGGCTCTTGGGTGATATTCAGATCCCGCAGGGTGACAAACTCAATACCGCTGTCCGGCAGAAATTCGGCAAACCGTGCCACCTTTGCCGGATTGGTGGTTCCCAGCAAAACTCTCATTTATCTTTTCCTCTCGTTATTTATGGCTCATGGCTGTGGTCATGATTTTCCAAGCTGCGGTGGGTGTGGCTGTGGATGCTTTCATCTTCACCTGCCAAATGGGTATGGGTGTGGACATGAGCATGGGTATGCTCGTGGGTATGTACCAAATCGCCATGAGAATGTTCATGGGTATGGACATGCGTATGAAGATGGGTGTGCTGCAAAGCGATGGTGTCCCTGACCATCAGCACCGTTGCCACGATCATCAGCACAAGTCCTACATAAAATTGCATACCGGGCTGCTCTTTCAGTGCCACCATGCCAAAGACCACACCTAAAAACGGCGCGATAGAGTAGTACGCGCTGGTCTTTGCCGCGCCCAGCTCCTTTTGCGCCTTGATATAGAAATGGATGCTCAGCCCGTAGGCAACAAACCCCAGCAGCATCGCAGCTCCGATCCACGCCAACGCAGGTAGCCTCTCCCCGCGGCACAGCGCGATAACCAGACTGCCCAAGCCGGAGAAAATGCCTTTGACGGTAGTGATTTGCGCGGAGGAACGGTTGCTGAGCATACGGGTACAATTGTTTTCCAAGCCCCAGCAGCACGCCGCTCCCAGCACCAGCAGCGACCCAGAGTGAAAGCGAAAGCTGCCCTCCCCCTCAAAGCTCAAGGCAATGCTGGCAGCAGTGACCAAGCCGATTGCCAAGGTCAATTTCCAAGACAGCTTTTCCCGGAACACTACAAAAGCAATCAAAGAGGTGGCGACAATTTCAAAATTATTCAAAAGCGAAGCATTGGCAGAACTGGTGCACTGCAGGCCAAGCATCAGAAGAATCGGCGCGGCGATATCCAATACGATCATCCCCAGTGTGTAGGGCAGCTCTGCCTTGGTCAGCGTTTTTTCCCGCTCCGCTTTGCTTATCAGGCTGTAAAGCAGCAGCCCCAGTCCCGCGCCCAAATACAATAAAGCCGCCATCATAGTGGGCTGTACCTGTACCAGCAGAACCTTACTCAAGGGGATATTGATCGCGTACAGAGCCGCTGCTAAAATCGCGAAAAACGTCGCTGTATTTTTCGTTTTCATCAACTCTCCTCCTTGAATTCTAGTATATCATACCACAATTGCCAGCATCTGTCACCCCTTTACTTCCGAAACAAAACGAAAACTGCCATACCGGCACCGGTATGGCAGTCGCGCTTGTTGAGAAAGAAGTATGTCATCCTGAGCGCAGGGCGCAGCCCGTAGTCGAAGGATCTTCAAACCCCATTTCTGCCAATCAACCGGTAGATTCGTAGATTCTTCGACTCCGCTTCGCTTCGCTCAGAATGACAGATTATTCATAGCAATAACAGTTTTTGCTTACAGCTTCAGCACCTGAAGCAGCAATATCCACGCCAAGCCGTAGTAGGATATCACCGCCACAAGGTCGTTGATCGTGGTGATCAGCGGGCCGGAAGCCACCGCGGGGTCTACCTTTAATTTCTTAAACAGCAGCGGCACGATCGTGCCGGAAAGGCTGGACAGCACGATGGAGATCACCAGTGCCACACCGGTACAGGCGGATACGGAAAAGGCCACCGCCGAATCCTGCCCTTTAATCGCCATGAGATACAGTCCAATCAGCACAAAGGACATCGCGCCTAGAATCGTGCCATTTACCAGACCCACCCGGACCTCTTTCCCCACAAGGAACAGCTTATCCCTTCCTCCGATTCGTTCATCCATGAGGATACGGA